>JAPLMM010000161.1 GCA_026387035.1 Planctomycetota bacterium | reverse complement strand
GTGCCGTGCGACGTCGCGCTGCCGTCGGCCACGCAGAACGAGATTGACACGGCCGCAGCGGAGAAACTGGTGAAGCACAAGTGCCTCGCGGTCGGCGAAGGCGCGAACATGCCCTCGACGCCCAACGCCATCAAGATCTTCCTGGACAACGGTGTGGCGTTCGGTCCGGCGAAGGCAGCGAACGCGGGCGGCGTGGCCACGAGCGCCCTGGAGATGTGCCAGAACTCGATGCGCCTCAACTGGACGTTCGAAGAGGTGGACCACAGGCTGCACATGATTATGGACAACATCTACGACCAGTGCGTGAAGGCGTCGGAGGCGTACGGCATGAAGGGCAACCTTGTGGCGGGCGCCAATATCGCCGGCTTCCTCAAGGTCGCCGACGCCATGATGGCCCAGGGCATCGTCTGAGAGGCTGCTACCGGGCGGCGCGACTCCGCCATCCCCCCGGCGGGGCGCGCCTGCCCATCTTGACGGCGAAAGGCGGAACCGTGCCACCGGCAACCCGTGCGGAGAACTCCCTCGACAGCCGCCGGAAGGTGGCGGCCATCCTGCGCACGCTGGACGAGGCAGGCCGACCCCTCGGCTCGACGAAGATCGCGCGGGCGCTTCGGGCCGTCGGGATCGACCTCGAGCAGCGGATGGTCCGCAATTACCTTGAGACCGCCGACGTCGCGGGACTCACGGTAAATCTGGGGCGGCGCGGTCGGCAAATCACGACTCGCGGCCGGCAGGAACTGGCCAAGGCGGTCGCGTTCGACAAACTTGGGACCATCGACGCCCGGGCGGACGAACTCGCGTACCAGATGACGCTCGACCTCGGCCGACGCAAAGGAACGGTCATCCTGAACGTCTCGACCGTGCCGCTGACGCGCCTCCGGGACGCCAGGGAAATCATCGCGCGTGTCGTCCGGGCGGGGCTCGGAATGGGCCGATTCGGCCTCGTGTCGGAAACCGGGGCCGAACTGACCGGCGACCACATCGCGCCGAATGAGGCCGCGATCGGAACCGTGTGCGGCATCACGCTGAACGGGCTTTTGCGCGCCGCGGGCGTGCCGGTCGTTTCAAGGTTTGGCGGCCTCTTGGAGATTCGCGGCGGGGAACCCTTCCGCTTCGCCCACATCATCCACTACGACGGGACGACGCTGGACCCGGTCGAAATCTTCATCAAGGCGCAAATGACGAGCGTGCTGGACGTTGCGGAGAAAGGCTCAGGCCTCCTCGGGGCGAGTTTCCGCGAGGTTCCGGCGGCGGCCCTGCCCCGCGTTGAAAAGGTGGTCGCGCAGATGGACCGCGAGGGGCTTGGAGGCCTCATCGTTCTCGGACAACCGAGCCGGCCGCTCCTCGACATCCCCGTCGGTCCCGGCCGCGCGGGCCTCGTGGTGGCGGCGGGGTTGAATCCGCTGGCCGCGGTCGAGGAGTCAGGCATCGCGACGTGGAACCGGGCGCTGGCCCGGCTGTACGAGTTTGCGGCCCTTATGCCGCTGGACGGCAAGCCCAGAGAGGCATGAGGCGCGGCTAGTATCGTCAGCACTTCAGTTCCGCGATCTTGGCGGGGATGTCGGGGCTCTTGAGGAGGCTTTCGCCGACGAGGACGGCATCGACGCCGACCGCCGCCAGCCGACGAACGTCCGCCGCGCTCCCGATGCCGCTCTCGGACACCAGGACGTGCCCCGCGGCGCGGACGACGGCCGCCAGGCGTTCAGTGGTTTCGAGGCCCACTTTGAAGGTCTTCAGGTCGCGGTTGTTGATGCCGACCAGGACCGCCCCGCAGCCGATAGCGGCCTCGAGCGGTTCGTCGCTGTGGGCTTCGGCCAGGACGTCCATGCCGAGGTCGGCCGCCAGGAACGCCAGGTCCGTCATGCGTCGCGGCTCGAGGGCTTCGGCGATGAGGAGAATGGCGTCGGCGCCGGCGGCACGGGCCTCGTAAACCTGGACCTCGTCGATGAGGAAATCCTTGCGGAGGATGGGCAGGCGGACGGCGGCGCGGACTTCGCGAAGATGCTCGATCGAGCCGCCGAAAAACTCGCCGTCCGTCAGGCACGAGATCGCGTCCGCCCCGCCCCGCTCGTAGTGACCGGCGATCTCGGCGGGGACAAACGGGTCCGCGATGACCCCGGCCGAGGGCGAACGGCGCTTGATCTCGGCCACGACGCGCATGGGCTGGTCCGGCGCCCGGCGAAGGGCGTCCGCCAGGCTGCGCGGCGGCGGGGCGTCGCGGCAGGCCGCCTTGAAGTCGTCAAGGGCGTCCGCGAGGTCGGCCACCTCGCGGCACTTGACGGCGAGGATTTTCGATAGAATGTCGTCGGGCACGGCACCGGTCCTCGTGGAAACGGCGACGAAAACGACTGTATCCGGCGCCGGGCGGAAATCAACCTTTTTGCTTGAAGCGCGGGCCCTCGGGACATAGAATCTGTGGCGGGCTTCACTCCGGCCCACCCACCGATGGACTTCGTCGCCCGCATTGGAGAGAATCGTGCAGACGTTCACCGTCAGGACCGGGTCGCGCGTTGAGATGATCGACATTACGGCCCGGGTTGCGGAGGCGATCCGCGAGGAAGGCCTGGAGGAAGGCATCGCCGTCGTTTTTGTCCCGCACACGACCGCGGGCGTCACCATCAACGAGAACGCCGACCCAAGCGTGACGCGCGACATCCTGGCGGAGACGAGCAAGATCGTTCCCTTCGACGACGCGTACCACCACAGCGAAGGCAACTCGGCCGCCCACATCAAGTCGTGCCTCTTCGGCCCGTCGCTGACGGTGCTCGTCTCCGGGGGCCGGCCGGTGCTGGGAACCTGGCAGGCGATTTACTTCTGCGAGTTCGACGGTCCGCGGACTCGCCAGGTCCACGTAAGGGCACAGTAAAGTAGATTGCGGATCGCGGCCCCTCGACCATGCTCGGGCCGCCCTGAGCGAGGTCGAAGGGCGGATTGCCCTTCGAGAGCCTCAGGGCCCTGAGCATGGTCGAAGGGCGGATTGCGGATTTCAGGAAAACGCGAAACAGCAAAGGCAAAAACGGCACATGGCTAGCCCCGAGCGCTTGCCCGCCGTAGCCTTGGCGAAGGCGGGTAAGCGAGGGGGCGTACTATGAGAAACCGGCAGCATAACGGCAACGCGATGAGTGACGCCCCGCGGCATCATTGCGGCGTGTTCGGCATCTTCGGCGACGAGCGCGCCGCCGAACGCACCTACCTTGGCCTTTATGCCCTCCAGCACCGCGGCCAGGAAAGCGCCGGCATCGCCGTTTCCGACGGGCACCACGTCACCGCCCACAAGGGGATGGGCCTGGTGTCGCAGGTCTTCACGGCCGACGTCATGGCGCGCTTCACCGGCCGAAGCGCCATCGGCCACAACCGTTACTCGACGACGGGCTCGTCCAGCCTGGTCAACGCGCAGCCGATCGTGATCGACTTCAAGCGCGGTCCGCTGGCGGCGGCGCACAACGGCAATCTGGTGAACGCGGCGGAACTCCGGGCGCGGATGGAGGAGGACGGCTCCATCTTCCAGACGACGACCGACTCCGAGATCGTCCTGCACCTCGTGGCCCGGTCGAAGCACGAGGACCTGGCGGACATGATCCTGGAGGCCCTGGCGCAGACGGTCGGGGCCTACTGCTTCGTCTTTCTGAGCCGCGACCGTCTCATCGCTGCGCGCGACCCGTACGGTTGGCGCCCGCTGTGCCTGGGGCGGCTCGGCGACGCCTACGTCGTCGCCTCCGAATCGTGCGCCCTGGACATCGTAGGCGCCAAATACCTGCGCAGCATCGACCCGGGCGAGATGGTGGCAATCAACTGGGGCGGCCTGAAGTCATACCGGCTGCCGGAGGCGCCGCGCCGGGCGCTCTGCATTTTCGAGTACATCTACTTCGCCAGGCCGGACAGTTGGATTTTCGGCCAGAAGACCGACAAGATTCGCCGGGCGCTCGGTTGGCAACTGGCCGAGGAGCACCCGGCGTCGGCCGACATCGTCATTGCGGTGCCCGACTCGGCGAACACGGCCGCGATCGGCTATGCCGAGTCGTCCGGCATCCGGTTTGAGATCGGCCTGATCCGGAACCATTACGTCGGGCGGACCTTTATCTCGCCGCATCAGCACGAGCGCGATTTGAACGTGCGGCTGAAGTTCAACCCCGTGACGGGCGTCCTGAAGGGCAAGCGCGTCGTCGTGGTGGAGGACTCGATCGTCCGCGCGACGACGATGCAGAACCTGGTGCGGCTGATCCGGACGGCGGGCCCCGCCGAGGTCCACGTCCGCGTCTCCAGCCCGCCGATCCGCTGGCCGTGCTTCTACGGCATCGACATGTCCACGCAGGAGGAACTGATTGCGGCGACGCACAGCGTCGAGGAAATCCGCGAGTTCATCGGCGCCGATTCGCTCGAGTACCTTTCCGTCGAAGCGATGTTGAAGGTCGTCCCCACGCCCAGCGACATGTGCACCTCGTGCTTCACGGGCGACTATCCGACGCCCGTGCCGGCGCATTTCGAGAAAGAGCAGTTCTCGGCCGAACGGTCGCCACGGGTCCCGGCGCGCCGGGAACTGGGCGAGCGGGAGGGAAAGCCTTGAGCCGGCCGGCCATCCTCGCCCTGGAAGACGGCCGCACCTTCGAAGGCCGCGCGTTCGGCGCCCTCGCCGAAGCGTCCGGCGAAATCATCTTCAACACGAGCATGACGGGTTACCAGGAAGTGGTGACCGACCCGTCGTACCGCGGGCAGATCGTGGCGATGACGTATCCGCTGATCGGGAACTACGGCGTCAACGAGGAAGACGTCGAGTCGCACCGCCCGTGGGTCGAGGGGTTTGTGGTGCGGGAACTCAGCCGCCTGCGCTCCAACTGGCGCTCGACGAAAGACCTTGGGACATATCTGAAGGAGAACGGCGTCCCGGGCATCGAAGGCGTGGACACGCGGGCCCTGACGAAACACATCCGCCAGATCGGGGCCATGCGGGGCGTCCTGTCGAGCCGCGACCTCGACCCGAAGCGCCTCGTCGCCAAAGCCAAAGCGTCGCCCGGCCTCGTCGGCCGAGACCTCATTCGGGAAGTCACCTCCGATGAGGCCTGGGAGTGGGAGCCGAACGGCGACCGGGCGGCCCTTCGCGTCGTGGTGCTGGACTACGGCGTCAAGTACGGCATTCTGCGTCGGCTGCGAGAAATCGGGTGCCGCGTCATCGTCGTCCCGGCCGGCGCGACGCCCGAGGCCATCGCCGATCAGAAACCCGACGGGATTCTGCTCTCGAACGGTCCCGGCGACCCCGCCGCTGCGCCGTATGCCGTCGAGACGATTCGCCAACTCGTCGAGCGCCCGCCCGGAGGGAAAGCGATCCCGATCTTCGGCATTTGCATGGGGCATCAGATGCTCGGCCAGGCGCTGGGCGGGCGGACGTTCAAACTGAAGTTCGGCCACCACGGGGCGAACCATCCTGTGAAGGACACGCGCACGGGCAAGGTGGCCATCACGGTGCAGAACCACGGCTTCTGCGTGGACATCGAGTCGCTCGGGCGCGCGGACGTCGAGGTCACCCACATGAACCTCAACGACGGGACGCTCGAGGGCCTGGAGCACCGTCGGCTGCCGCTGTTCTCGGTGCAGTTCCATCCGGAGGCGTCGCCCGGACCGCACGACGCCCGCTACTTGTTCGACCGATTCGTGGAGATGATGCGCCCCGGCCATGCCTAAGCGAACCGACATCAAGAAGATCCTGGTCATCGGCTCCGGCCCGATTATCATCGGCCAGGCCTGCGAGTTCGATTACTCCGGGACCCAGGCGTGCAAGGCCCTCCGGGCGGAGGGGTACGAGGTGGTCCTTATCAACTCGAACCCGGCGACGATCATGACGGACCCGGAGTTCGGCGACCGGACGTACATCGAGCCGATCACGCCGGAGTTCGTCGAGGCCATCATCCGCGAGGAACGGCCGGACGCCCTGCTGCCGACCGTCGGCGGCCAGACGGCCCTCAACTGCGCCCGGGCACTCGCGCAAAGCGGCGTCCTCGAACGGTACGGCGTGGAGATGATCGGGGCGAACCCCCAGGCCATCGAGAAGGCCGAGAGCCGCGAACTCTTCAAGCAGGC
>JAPLMM010000160.1 GCA_026387035.1 Planctomycetota bacterium | reverse complement strand
CAACGACGCCAACGTCCTCTGCCTCCCCGCCGACCTGCTGAGCGAGGAACTCATTCGCCGAATGGTTGACGTCTGGCTCACCACGCCGTTCGAGGGCGGCCGGCACGCCCGGCGCATCGCCAAGGTCATGGCCGCCGAGCGGTATTTGGCCTCGCGCGACGCGCCGCCGCCCGACGAACCGGAAAAAAAGAAAACCCGGAAAAAGAAAACCTGCTGACTCGCGCCGCGTTCAGGTCGGCAGGGCGGACAGGCTTTCGGTCGCTCCCACCAGCACCAGAACGTCCCCTTCGCGGATCTTGGTGTGCGGCATCGGCAGGTCCAGGACCTGCTCCTCGACGATCTCTTCGCCTTCGGGCGTCTGTTTCTTGACCGGCCGCTTGATCGCCACGAGGTTCACTTCGTATTTCTTCCGCAGATCGATCTCGTCCAGCGTCCGGTCCTGCCACGCCTCCGGCGCCCGGATCTGAACCAGGCCGTGCCCCTCCGACAACTCTACGTGATCGATGATCTGGGGGTTCGTCAACTGGCTCGCCAGCCGAACCGCCATTTCCTCTTCCGGAAAGACGACCTGATCGGCCCCGATGCGGTCGAGGATCCGGCGCTGGATGTCGCTGGAGGCTCGGCTGATGACACGGCCGACGCCCAGGCTCTTCAGCGTCGCCGTCGCCAGAGCGTTCGCCTCGAAATCCTCCCCGATCGCCACGATGGCCGCGTCCACCTTATCCACGCCCTGGCTCTTGAGGGCCTCGGGTTCCGTGGCGTCGAGGCAGACGGCCAAGGCCACCTCGTCGCGAACGCGCTCCACCAGCGCCTCGCGCGTGTCGATGGCAATGATCTCGTGGCCGGCGTCGGTCAGTTCCTTCGCCAGACGTCGGCCGAATCGCCCCAGTCCGATTACCACAAAGCGTTTCATACCCCATCCTCCTTGCCCGCCGGTCCCCGGCACACCGGACGCCATTATGGCCCGGCGCCGACGCCCCCCACAACCCTAAAGTGCAATCCGGCCGGCGGCCCGCCGTTACGAGATCGCCACGTGCTCCGTCGCGTACGTGTAGTGCACCCGCTGCGCTCGGCCGTGCATCGCAACGAACAAGGTGAGCGGCCCGACGCGGCCAATGAACATCGTCACGACGATCAGGATCCGGCCGAATGTGTTCAGGAGCGGCGTCGCGCCCGTCGAGAGGCCCACGGTCCCGAACGCGCTGGTCGTTTCAAACAGCACGTCCAGGAATGGGCACCGCGCCCCTTCCGCGAACCCCCACGCGGAGAGGATCATGCTGACCGTCGCCACCCACACGACGCCGACCGCCATCACCGTCAACGCCCGCTCCACAATGCCCCGCTCGAGGCGGCGCCGGAAAGCCTGAGGCTCCTGCCGGCCGCGGAGTGACGACCAGATGCCGCACACAATCACCGCCACCGTCACCGTCTTGATGCCGCCGCCCGTGGACCCCGGCGACGCACCGATAAACATCAGCACCACCGTCAGGAACTTCGTCGGCGGCGCCAGTCGGCTTGTGTCCGTCGTATTGTAACCTGCCGTGCGCGCCGTCGTCGCCAGGAACCACGCCCCGCTCAGTCGCTCGGTCCACGTCCTGCCCATCGGCGGCGCCTCCGCGCCTGCCGCCGCGGCTTCCTCCGGCCCGGCAGCGGCGTCCACCGTCGTCGCCGTCGCCCGCCACGCGTCCTCGCGCCCGGGGAACGTCTCCAGAACAAACACCAGCCCCGTCCCGCCGACGAGCAGCACCGCCGTCGTCACCAGGGCGAACTTGCTGTGCAGCGTCAGCCGCCTCTTCGCCAACAGCGCCTGGCCCCACGACAGCAGGCCATAGCGCACCAGCCTCGCGCCGTTGTAGAGAACCATAAACCCGATGCCGCCCGAAATAATGAGCAGCGGAAACACAAGGTTCACTTGCCACGTCGAACGGTACGACATCAGGTTGTCCGCATACAGGCTAAAGCCCGCGTTGCAGAACGCGCTGATGCTGTGAAAAACGCTGTACTGAATGCGGTCCGAGAGGGCGACGGCGGCCCCCTGAGCCGTGTGATCCCAAAGGCCCGCGAGCAGCACCGCTCCCGCCGCTTCCACACAAACCGTCGTGATCAAAATAAAGACAATGATCCGCCCGACTTCGGACAAAAGGTCGTGGGTCAGCACCTCCTGCATCATCACCGACTCGCGGACCCGCATCCCGCGCCACAGGAGCAGCGCGAACACCGAGCCGAACGTCATCAGCCCCAACCCGCCCAACTGGATGAGTGCGAGAATCACGTACCGCCCCAGCGGGGCCCAATGCGTCCCCGTGTCCACGACCACCAGACCCGTCACGCACACGCCGCTCGTCGCCGTAAAGAGGGCGTCGGTGAAACTCGTCGCCGGCTCGCCCGGCGCCGTCGCCACCGGCAGAAGCAGAAAGCCCGTCCCCACCACAATAAGCGTCAGAAAACTCCCGACGAACAGCAAGGCCGGCGGCAAACGCAGCGTCGCCAGGAACTGGTTCAGTTCCACCAGCCGCACCACCAGGCTCAGCACGATCGCCACCTGGGCCGCCCGCCGAACCCACACGGCCGGCTCCGGCACCTTCCCCGCGTACAGCAGCCCGACCGCTGCGGCATACGCGCCCGCCAGGGCGAAGTGGAACCATCGCGACCGCAGAACCTCCGCCCGCTCACGCGACAGCAGAAGCCCCAACAGCGGCTCCAACAAAAGCCCCGCCAGCGCCGCCGCCTCCACGGCATGGAGTACCCGCTTCGTCTCCGCCGATACCTGGAAACCGTACTCAATCGCCAGGCTCCCCACCGCCAGGACGACGACCGGCACCATCACCGTGACGATGTACGGGCGCGCTCGCCTCACGGCGCCCTCAGGATTTCGCAGAAGGCTGGGTCGCTCACGCGTCAGAAGGGTTTCTCCGGAACGGGGCCCCCGGGCCGAGGCCATTTAAGACTCCCGGCGCCCGCCTGTCAAGGAATTGGCCGCAGGGGGCGCCGACCGCCCGCTCCTAATCGGTCGGTGCGGCGTCCGTCGCCTCGTCCGCCGCTTCCGTCGCCGCAGCGAACGGCGAATGCTCTTCCCCCACGAGGCCCATATTCTCCAGCGCCAGCATGAGGCTTGCCTCGACGGCCTCGGCGCCAGGCTGACGCTCCAGGGCGCTCTGGTACTCTTCCACGGCCAGCGGCCAGAGCCCGCGGTCCGCGTACACCAGTCCCAGACGGTAATGCAGGTCCACGTACGCCGGTTCCAGGTTCACCGCCTGGGAGAGCGCCTCGGTCGCCTCCTCCAGCCGGCCCGCCTCCCAGGCTGTCAGCCCCAGTTTGACCAGCGCTTTGACGTAGGTCGGGTTCAACCGCGTCGCCGCCCGGAACTGCTCCAGCGCCTCCTCAACCTTCCCCGCGCTCTTCAGGAGCAGCCCGTACCGATAGCGGTAGTCCGGGAAATCCGGATGGGCCGCCACCGCGTCGGCGTGTTCCCGAAGTTCCGTTTCGAGCACCTCCGACGCCGTCAGTTCGTCCACCACGGGCTCCATGACCGCGGCCGGCACGTTCAACTCGCGCCCGAGCGCCGCCGACAGGCTCGAACGCAGCGCCAGACGCGCCGTCTCCTGATACAGGCGCGTCGAACCCGGCTCGATGCGCGAGGCCATCTCGATCGCCTCGTCCGCCTCGGCGTTCATCCCGATCTGCCGGTACGCCACCGACAGGCCGACGTAGGCCTCCAGGTAACCGTCGTTCACGCGCGTCGCCCGTTCGTAATGGGCGACGGCCTCGTCCGGCCGGCCCAACTCGACCAGCACCTGGCCGCGCAGGACCAACGCATCGAGATACCGCGGGTTCATCGCCAGCGCCTGTTGCAGGCGATACTCCGCCTCCTCCAGGTCGCCCGTCAGCACCAGCAGCCTCGCCGCCCGGTAATGCATGTCGGGATAGTCCGGGTGAAAGTCGAGGACGCGCCGGATTTCCGCGAGCGCCTCCTCGTGCATCCCTTGTTCTTCGAGGCAATCGGCCAGATGGCACCGCGCCTCCCAGTTGTCCGGTTCGATGAGGATCGCTTCCTGATACTCGGCGATGCCGGCCGCGATGTCGCCCCGGCGAACTTCGAGCGACGCCAGGTTCATCCGGGTTTCAAAATCGCCGGGGCCCTGACGCTTGAGCGTCGTATAATGCTTGACCGCCTCGTCCAGGTTTCCTCGCACCAGTTCCAGCGCCGCCAGCCGCTGCCGCGCCGCTTCGTGCATCGGGTCGGCGGCCAGCGCAGCCGTGTAGTTCGCCGCCGCCTCGTCCGCCGATCCCCGCCGCTCCTGGAGTTGCCCCATCACGTACCGCACCGTCGCCGTCTGAAGGCTGCGTTCGGCCACCGGACCGAGGAGTTCGACGGCTCGGGCCGGGTCCCCCAGGTCGCTCACCGCCGCTGCCAATGCCACCCGCGCATCGTCCAGCGCCGGGTCAAGCCGCACCGCCGACTCCAGCGCCTGCCGCGCCGCCGCCAGACGGCCCAGTTCCATCTGCTTCAGGCCCAGCGCGAGCCACGCCTCCGCACGCCGCGGCGATTCCTGCACCCCCGCCTGCAGCGCCTCCAGACTTTCGTCCGAGGGGGTTTTAAGGAACTTGCTCAGATACCCCGTGAAATCGCCGGCCAAGCCCCGCCCCAGCAGCCGAAGGAGGTAACTCATCCGGCACCCCCTTCCGCCGCCTCCGCAGGATGCTGCGCAAGCGCCGCTTCCAGGCGCTCCAGTCCGTGCCGCGCCTCCTCGCAATCCGCCTTCACCTCGAGCGCCCGCCGATAGGCCTCCGCTGCATCCCGCACGCGCCCTTGCTCGCGCAGCAGATGACCGAGACGCAGATGCGCGTCGAGCCATTGAGGCTCCAGTTCGGTCACCGTCAGGCATCGCTCGGCAGCCCGCGCCGGCTCTCCGCGCTTCTCGTACAGGCGGACCGCCAGCAGACAGGCCTCGACGTACCGCGGGTTGAGGGCGAGCGCCTTTTCGGCTGCCTCGATCGCGCGGTCGATCTCGCCCAGTTGCTCCGCCACCAGGCTCATCCCGAAGTAAAGGTCGGGATACGCGGGATTCCGCGCAATCAGGCGCCGCAGCGCCTGCCTCGCCGCTCTGAGCACCTCGCGCTTGCGGGGATCCGACGCCTCGCGCCCGGCGATGAGCGCTTCGGCCATTTCAGGCTCGCGCGCCACGAGGCTCTCCACGAACGCCGCACACCGGCGAGGTTTCGGCGGGCGACGCTCCGGTTTCGCGCCCCCCTGCACGAGCGACTGTTCCCCGAGCCGAAGAAGACACTCCAGGTCCGCCGGCATTCCATCCGTCAGACCGGCCGCCTGGCGAAGCGTCTCAACCGATGCCGCCGTCTTGCCCGCCACCGCCCGAACGAGGGCCAGGTCCCGAAGGTAATCGAACCGCATCGGCTCCTGGGCCGACGCCCGCGCCAGGTGCCGCTCCGCCGACTCATAGTCCTCCGCCCCCGCAAAGAGGAGGCCCAACAGGTGCTGCAGCGACGCCGTCACCTCCGCACGCGAAAGACCCGCCTGGAGCACCTCACGCGCCTGCGCCAACCGGCCGGCGCGCGACAGCCATGCCGACAGTTTCTGATGCGCCCCGGCCGCGCGCGGGTCCGACCGCACCCGCTCGCGCAGACGCTCCTCCGTCGCATAGTCGTGACGTCGCAAACCCATCGTCCCCTTCACCCCTCTCGTCCGGTTACGGCACAACCAGAGCGGAGAAGCCTGCCTTGCTCACGCGCTGGGCCAGACTCAGCGCCTCCGCGTAGGTCCGCGCGTGACCGACGCGGACCGTGTGGAGCCGACGCGCTTGCTGCTGTGTGACGCTGACCTCCGGCGCGAAGCCCGCCGTTCGCAACCGCGACGCTTCGCGCTGGGCTCCTTCGCTCGACGTGTACGCCCCCGTCTGCACCGTGAATGCTCCGGCCCGATAGCGGCGGCGCGCCTCGGCCGCCGCCGGCGTCCCGGAAAAGTTCTCGATCACGTAGGCCAGATACCGGTCGGCCGTGGACCATCGCCCGACCTGCTGAAGACTGATCGCCAGCCGCAGGACGAGCCGGTCGAGCGGCACGCCGTCCGGCGGGTCCCCCAGCACCCCGCTGTACGCCCGGACGGCATCCCAGTCGCGGCCTTCCTCAAAGTGCAGATTTCCGGCGGCCACCTGCGCGTAGGCCGGGCTCGGGGGCGGCGCTGCGGCCCGCGTCGCACGCTGAAAGTCCGCGAGCGCCTCCGCACGACGCGAGAGACGCACCTCGGCCAGACCCCGGTAGTAGTACACCTCGCCCCGCGCCGGCGAACTCGGATGCGCCGCCAGGAACCGCGTGAAAGCGTCCACCGCCTCCTGCCAGCGCCCCGCCTCGAACGCCGCCCGGCCCGGGTTGAAATCCTGCTGCGCCTCGCGGGTGACGCTGCTCGCGCACCCGGCTACGGCAAGGAACCCCGCCGCCGTCAGGATGACCCACGCTCGATGCACCTTGGACCCCCTCGCCTCGCCGGGGCGCACCCCGCCCCCGTCCGAAAGACACCATTCCCTGGGGATAACATCGTCCCCCATGCAGGCCAGCCTTGAGGCAAAAGAAGGGCTGAAACGCCTTATCGGACCATTCTTCGCATCCACCTCACAACGACAGGAAACGCGTCGCCTGACATTGCCGTTGAGCCCAAAGGGCTCGGACAATAAAGCCCAGGGCAACGCCCTTGTCTTTACCCACATCTTCCAGGGATGTGAGTAGGGGCCGTTCAGGCGGCTTCAGCCGCCTTTGCGCCGCGAAGCGGCGTGTAGGCCGGGGGTTTTACCCCCGGCAGGCGGGAAGTGCCATGACTGTTTGTTGGTTGTTTGGATGTTGTTTCAGCCCGCTTCTAGCGGGCTTCCTCCTGGCCGAAGGGAGAACGGGAAGCCCGCTGAAGCGGGCTCCGGTGGAAAAGAAAACGGTCGTTGGGGAACCGGCCGTCGGTTTACCGGCCCTAAAAGGGCCGGTCTAGACCCCGCTTCGCGGGGCGAAGGCCCCTGGAAGGGGCCTGAAACGGCAACTGCATGATCCGCGATGCGTTGAAAAATGTGGGTAAAGACAAGGCC
>JAPLMM010000159.1 GCA_026387035.1 Planctomycetota bacterium | reverse complement strand
CCGGCATAGGCCGTCGCCGAGTCTTCACTGGCCTTCCACTCTGCCGCCCACGCCGCCAGAGGCTTCGTGGCGCCCGAGGCGTCCGTGCCTTCCATTCTCGCGACGCACAGGGCCCTGACGACGTCGGCGCGGCCGGCGACGGCTGCGAGGTCGGCCTTCTCGAAATCTGCTGCGGTCTCAAAGGGCGCGCGTTCGGCCCTTTCGAGAACGTGAAGCATCGCGAGCGACGTCTTGCCCATAAACACGATGGGACGGCTGAGGCGAAGATCACCCTGAAGGCGAAACAGGTCCCCCGCGCTTCGCAGGAGGGGCAAGGGCAGCGCGTCGCTATCCTCACGGTCCAATATCACCGGCGCTGCCGCGCCGCGCGAGGCCAGATGAGTGAAACGTTCCACGGCGACGGACGGTCCACCGGCACCTCCCTGACCGACGTAGAAGACGCGCGCCTCGACAACGCGTGTCCGCACGACCTCGCCGAAGACGGTAATCAGGACCGTCGCCACGCCTGCCAACGCAACCAGCGTGCCAGCGGCCAGCCAGGCCTGCCGCCGCGCCATTGTCAGGCCGACCGCCAAGACCGCAAACGTCGTGACCCCCAGCCAGAGCCAAAGCCGACCGCATTCCGCTTTCGGCCAAACCTCCTCGGCAAACAGCCGATACACTTCCGGCTGGACGATCGCGAGGGAGCCCGCCGGAAACGCCGGCGCCGCGGGCGCCGGTTCGCCTCGGCCGTCCCAGGAGATGATCGCCAGACGACCGCTCGGGCGAGGCAGCCGGTCGATGACCGCGGCGTCCAGCGCGCCGCAGCGAGCGACCTGAGCCAGGTCGTCCGCCGCAAGCGAAAGAAACTCGACGGTCTGTGCGTCACACATCTCGCGTACGGCGCGACGAACGGCGTCCCCCGGTTCCGAAAGCCCCGCCTCGACCGCCACGAGGGCCGCGTCGTCCGGCACAACTCGGACGGCGATCGGGCCGACCGCGGTCCGGGCAAGACAAGCGCCGTCCGCCAGGAACTCGAGGGCCAACGACAGGTCGCCGCCCGTGAAGAAAACGGGCACCGTCTTTTCCTCCGTCGCCGCGGGGGCGACGCGGAAAGGCGCCACCGTCGCGATGGGCCCGCCCGAGGCCGCGCGGACCTCCTCGAAAACCGAGTCCGTCCGGTTGGTGACCCGGAGGCGCACCGGCACGTAGGCCCCCGCCCGCGCCCAGCCTTGCGTCAGGTCGAGCGTGGCCGTCACGTCGGCCCCTTGCGCGAAGGCCGGCGAGGCCGCCAGCACGGTCGCAAGCAAGAACGCCAATGTTCTCACCAGGCGATTCCTCCCCTCACAACCTGCCGCCGGCGGCTTCGAGGCGGCACCAGACGTGGATCGCCGCTGCGACACTCCAAGCCTGCGCGATGCAGCCTCGGGGCCGGTGCGGCGGGTCGCCGTCAAATATCTCATTGATCTGCCCCAACCCCGCCTCGTCCAGGGAATCCAGGAGCCCGTCGAGCAGTTGCGCCGCTTCGGCGCGGGCGCACGCCGCGTCCTCGACCGCAAAGATGGCGTCCGCGTATGGTCCGAGCAGCCAGGGCCAGACCGTCCCCCGGTGGTATGCCGCGTCGCGCGCGTCCGGCCCGCCCGTGTACGTGCCACAGTACGCCGGGTCGGAAGGCGCGAGCGTCCTAATGCCCCGCGGCGTCAGGAGCGTCTCCCTCACCCGCCGCACGACGGCGCGGCCGCGCCGGCCCGCGAGGGGGGCATGCGGCAGGCCGACCGCCAGGATCTGATTCGGCCGCATCATCGCCCGCGGGGCGCCGTCCGGCCGAACGCAATCATAGAGGCACCCGTCCGCCTCGTTCCAGAAAACTCGCTCAAAGGCCTGCCTCGCGCGCTGCCCATCGGCGACGGCCAACGGCGCCTCCAAATCCAACTTATCCGCCATGTCCTCCATCAGCGCCAGACCCGAAAGCCACAGGGCGTTGATTTCGACGGCCTTGCCGTAGCGCGGGGTCACAGGGCTCCCCGCACTGGCGGCATCCATCCACGTCAGTTGGGTGCCGGCGGACCCGGCGGTGATGAGGCCGTCGGCGTCGGCCCGGATGTCGAAGCGCGTGCCGGTCCGATACCGTTCGCAGATGTCACAAGCCGCACGCCACAGGGTGTGGCGGACGAAATCGGCCCGGCCGCCGGCGCGGACGTAGGCCGCCACCGCCTGGAGAAACCAGAGGCTGGCATCCACGGTGTTGTATTCCGGCCGTCCGGTTTCTTCGGCGAATAGGTTCGGGACAAGCCCGTCGCTCTCGGAGGAAGCGAAGGCTTCGAGCACGCGCTCCGCCATATCGAGCCGGCCGGTTTCCATCGCGAGGCCCGGGAGGGCGATCATGGCGTCGCGGCCCCAATCGCCGAACCAGTGATACCCGGCGATGATGGTCGCCAAGTCCTTGCCGCCGACCGACCGACGGACGAGAAACGCGTCGGCCGCGAGGACCAGCCGCGCGAGCCGCTCTTGCGTGTGTGGCACGGCGGGTCTTGTCCCGCCGTGCGCTGCGCACGGCCGAACAAGGCCGGCCGTGCCACTCAACCAGCGTTCGACGAGGTCGCGGCGGCGGGCCAGTTCGCGCTTCTTCTCGGTCGCGACATCCATCGGCCGGGGCGGATCAAAGGAACAGAAGAGGCTCCACTCGGCCGGCCCCGTGCCGTTCACATTCCATCGGCCCGGCGCCAGAAGGTCCTCGGCATGGTCGAAGCCTCGCTCGCGTTCCGTGCGGCGAAGGACGCCGTAGTACCACGTCGGCTCCACCGAGACGTCGGCCCGCGCATCCGTCCAGAGAAAGACGCCGGGCATCCCCTCCGCAAGAAATCGGAAGCCGCAGGCGTCCGGCAGCGCTTCGACGCGGAAGTTCTCGTGGCGGTGCATGAGGTGGTGGATGGGCCTCGCGGCCAGGAACGGCGCCACCTCGAGCATCCACCGCCCCGGCCCGCGCACCCGGTAATTCAGGCACACCCCGGCCCCGTCCCGGAGAAGGAGCACGTCGCGCTCGACCGTAAACTCGCCGACGCGCGACACGAAAAGGGGAAACGGGTCGAGTTCAAACCGTTCCGCGGCCTGAAACCCATCGGGATGGAACCCATCGGCGTACTCGCAGGTGGAAAGATAGGCCTCGCCCGTGTCGGTCGCGAGGCGTTCCTGAACGTGAGCGAGGACGACGCGTCGATCCACGGGGGGCGCGAGCGCGGGAACCCACAGGCCGTGATAGCGCCGCGTGCCGCAGCCGAGAACCGTCGAGGACGCATATCCCCCGGCGCCGTCGGCCGCCAACCACTCGGTGGCCAGGGCGCAGTCCACGTCGCGCAGGGTTTGGGCGTCGCGGTGCATCGTGTCTCCGGCAAAAACCTCGTCGGGTGGCGGCCCCGCCCCGGCGGGTAAACTTCCCAGGCCGCCGCGCGATTTTCATCCCCCTCACCCCTTCCCTCTCCCACAAGGGGAGAGGGAGATTATATTGCGGGTCGCCACCAAGCCCAGGGACTCCAGTCCCTGGGCTTGCTTATTCCAACCCCGCTCAGGTCTTGCCGGCCTCGCCCGGCGATTCGACGCTCAGCGTGATCACGCGAATCGGGCAATAGGTTTCACACTCGCGGCACAGCGTGCAGGCGGCTAATCGCTGGAGGTTGATGAACGACTTGTCGTTGCACATTTCGAAGATCTTGGCCTGGCACCGCGCAATGCACACGCCGCATCCGACGCAATCCCGCGTGTTGACGGAAACGGTGACGCGCCGCCCGTCCTCGCCGAACGCCCCGACGGCCACGAGGTCGGGCGTCTGTTCGTCCACCTCCCAGACCTCATGGGCTTGGATCCAGGAATGGCTGCGGATCTGGTGCCGCCCTCCGCGATCCGTCCGGAAGACGCTGCGACCGCAGGTCGGACAGCGGTGCAGGTCCTCGAGTTTCTGGAGGTACTTCACGATCGTCATGATGAACGTGCCGTGGCTCCACGTCAGCGGGCTGACCGAGAGTGGCCGGGTGGTGTACGGATCGACCTGTTCCGCCAGGATGCCGGACTCGAGAGCATGCGTCGCCACCCAGTCGAAGATCGGCACGGCGCGCTTGAGTTCCTCGACGGTCGCCCCTTTCTCGATGTAGTAGTCGGCCAGCCAGATGGTGCAGACGAACCAGGGGTTGCCCGGCACGCCGCGGCGGTCGCCGGAGGCGCGATGGTAGGTGTCGTTCTCGTAGCGCGCCAGGCCTCCGACGGGCGTTTTGACCCACAGGGTCTTGGCCACCTGGTCCATGGTGCTCTCGACGCGCGGGTCGTCGGCCTCGAAGGCATGAAACTTGAAGACGGCAAAGAGACTCGCATCCACGGTAACGTCTTCTTCCCATTTCGCCTGGGGCGAATCGGTGGGCACGAGCCGGCGGATGAATCGGCCGAGACGCTCGTTCCAGAGATACTTGGCCATCCCCTCCCGCACTTCCGCCGCCGCGCGGTCGTAGCGTTCGGCATGGCGAGCATCGCCGAAGACCTGGGCGAAGTTTCTCGCGGCGACCAGCGCGCCGTACACGGCCGCGGCCGTGAACGTGTGGATGCCGTAACGTTCTTCCCACACGTCATAGGACGGTTGGGGAAGGTGCGTCTCCGGATCGCGAAAGTTGACCATGAAATCGGCCGCTCTCAGAATCAGCGGGTGGTACAGCGGCCGGACGTACTCTACGTCGCGGTACATCCAGAAGTGACGCCACAGCGACCAGAGGACCAGCGCGGTCTGATCTTCCTGGATCGGGAGGCGCTCCTTACCGTCCACGATCCATGGGTGCCAGGAAGAAGCCGGCGTGCCGTCGGGGTTGTACTTGTGCAGGAGGTAACCCTCGTCCGTGATACAATTTCGGCAGAGGTCGTAGAACCGCCGCGTGATGTCAGGGTAGCCGGCCAGGTCGAGGGCGTGGCACACCAGGGCGCCGTCTCTCGGCCACATGTAGGAGTACGTGTCGCGGGAGAACTGCATGATGTCGGAATCGTTGGCGGCGATGACGGCCCCGCGGTTGTCAATCTGGCTTCGGACAACGAGCAGGCTGCGCTTGAACAGCCGGCGGACCTGAACCGGAAGGTTGCCGAAGTTGAAGCCCGGCCCATTCACCCAGGCCCGCCAATAGCCGGTGGTCCGCTTGAGCATCCGCGCGGGCGTCCGATCCTTGACGACGTCGTGGAGTTCCTTGACCTCCTCGTAGGAGTAGGCGGCCACGAGGTAGTAGTAAACGTCCTCGGAAGCCTTCGGCTCCAGAGTGAGCGCGAGGCCGATGGTGGAATCCACGGCGCCCTGGCTGATGGGATTGCCGCCCAACCGGCCGTCCTCAGCATCGCGCCAGGTGCCTTCGGCCCCGCGGAATCCGCAGACGCCCGTCGCGAACATCTCGACGCCGTGCACGTCCTTCCCGTCGGGCCCCGTGCGGGAGAAACTCGCCAGCAGGTACCGCCGCCCGCGGTAGTGCAAGATGCACTTGAGGCGCGGGTCGTAGTACGCCGTGTCCCCCACTTTCGTGCCGAACATCGACAGGTCCTGCTGGAGGAAGAGGCGGATTTCCCGCCGCTCATCGGCCAGATTGGTGACGCGGATGCGCTTGATGTAAACGTTGCGGTTGAAATCCACCACGTCGTTGCAGTACAGGCGGACGCGGAGCCCCTCATGCCGGAGGCTGACGCTCGTGACCAGCGTCTCCTTCAGATACCGCAGAGATTTCTTCCACCCCTCGTCGCTCGTCCAGGCCAACTTCCC
>JAPLMM010000158.1 GCA_026387035.1 Planctomycetota bacterium | reverse complement strand
ATCTCTGAGAACTATGGGAATACGCTGATTCAAGTCCTCTACTGGGCGCTGGCGGCCTACGCGGCGATGCTGGCGGTGGCGATGGTCTGGCGGCGTCGGCGGAAGGAAGCGGCCTAGCGAAAACCAAACGCGAGACGAGGCAGTGGCGCGGCGTCCGTCCGGGCACCGCGCTCTTTTTCGCGCGCGCGGGGCACCCCCGCACGCCGCGAAAAGGCATTGCGGACACCGCCCACTCGCCGCTATACTGTGGCTTCCCTGCATCCTGCCACGAGGCACGAGGGGGCCATGGTGAGATTTCGCTGGCGCTGGCGGGGGTTCGTGTTCCCCGGCGATCCGGTTTTCGATCCGGAGACTGGCGGCATGGGTCGCCGCAGCAGCCAGACGGCCCCCGAGCGGTTCCGGGCGGGGTTGGTCGTCAGCCTGGACGGCGTCGGCGGATACAACTGGGGACCCCGATGGATCCGGCGGGGACTGGACCTGGCGGGAGTCCGCTCGGCCATCGTCATCTACGACTGGACCGTGGGCCCCGCGGGGATGTTCCTGGCGGACTTGGTGGCCGAGGAGCGGAACCGCGCGACGGCCTTGCACCTGGCCGACTGGATAGCGGCCTACGCCCGGGCGATGCCCGGCCGCCCGGTGACGCTCATCGGGCATTCGGGCGGGGCGGCCGTGGCCGTCTGGGCCCTCGAGGCCCTGCCCGAGGACGTTCGGGTCCGCCGGGCGGTGCTCCTCGCGCCGGCGCTCGGGCCGGCGTATAACCTGGGGCCGGCCCTTCGGGCCGTCGAGGACCGCCTGGTTGCGACCTGCTCGTGGGCGGACGCGGGCATGCTGGCCGCCGCGACGACCGTCTTCGGAACGATGGACCGCCGCCATTCGCCGGGCGCGGGGTTCCTGGGCTTCCGGATGCCCGAAAATCTTGCGTCCGATGACTTGGAAGCGTATGAAAAGGTGCGCCAGGTGCGCTGGACGCCGAGCCTCGTACGCCACGGCAACCTGGGCGGGCACATGGGGTGGACGACCGCGCGGTTTGCGCGCGAGTTCCTCGCGCCGATTGTGACGGGAGCCAGCGACCCCGGCGAGCCGATAGCATCTTTCGAGGGGGCGGCCGCGGGCGAAGGAGAAGCAGGATGAGCCGATGGGGATGGGTCTTCGCGCTGGCGGCCCTGACGATGGCCGCAGCAGGCTGCGGCGGGGTGAATTACACGTCGCCGGAACGCTACGACCACGGGTTGGTCGTGTGCCTGAGCGGCGCCGGCGGCATGATGGGCGAGGTGAATCGCATCCGCGACGGGCTCGCGTCCGGCGGCGTGGACCAGGCGATCGAGGCGTTCGACTGGTCGCGCGGAGAAGTGTTCGGCGACCAGATGGACGTGGCGGAGAACCGCCGACGCGCCATGCAACTGGCCACACGCGTGGAAACCTACCTCAAGAACCACCCCGGCCAGCCGGTACACCTGATCGGCGTCTCGGCTGGGACGGGCCTCGTGGTCTGGGCGCTGGAGAGCCTCCAGGGCGTCCGGGCGACGGGGGCGGTGCTCCTCGCCTCCAGCCTCGACACCCGCTACGACCTCTCGCGCGCCCTGCAGAACGTCAACGGACACATCTACAGTTTCAACAGCGTGGCGGACACGATCCTCAGCCTCGGCGTGACATTGGCCGGGACGGTGGACCGCGGCGGAGGCGTTGCCGGCGGCCTGGTCGGTTTCAGCCCACCGGACGGCGCTTCCGAGGCCACCAAACGCCTCTACCAGGAAAAACTCAAACAGTTCTCGTGGAACCCCGGCGAAGTCCTGCTCGGACACCTCGGCGACCATCTCGGGGCCACCAACCCGACCTTCGTCCGCGTGCGGATCGCGCCCCTCGTCCTCGGCAAGGAACCCGAGACGGCCGACAAACCCCAAGCGCGGCCCGTGGCGACGGAACCCCGGACCCACGCCTCGCGGCTGACTCGCGACTGGAAAGACCTGCCATGACCGACGGCACCGCGTCGCATCGCAGCCCCGTGGCCGCACTCGTGTTCGGATGGATCTTCCCCGGCGCCGGCCATGCCTATGCGGGGGAGCGAGGCAAGGCCGTTCTCTTCGGCGTCCTCATCACCGGCCTCCTGGTGGCGGGGTTCGCCATGGGCCGAGGCACCAACCTCCTGCCGAACGAATGGTGGTTCGCCCCGCAGTTGGGCGCCGGCGGCCCGGCGGCGCTCCTGGCGCCCCTCAGCCAGTATCTCGCCATCCGCCGGCCCGTCGACTGGGCTTCGCCCGTCCGGGAGATAGGGACGCTCTACACGGCCGTCGCCGGACTCCTGAACCTCCTGGTGATGATGGACGCGTATGTCCTGCTGGCGTACCCGGGCGAGAAGCGGGAGCGCGAACTGGCTCGCGAGACCGGAGGCAAGACCGACGATGCTTGAATCCCTCAGCCACTTCTTCCGCAGTCTCGTCAGCCTCCACAATCCGCTCTGGCTCTTCTACCCGCTCCTGGCGGTCATCGCGGTCGTGTACAAGGCGACGAAGTTCGATAAGCCCAGGGACATCGCACTCTCGTCCATCCACTTCTTTGTGTCGGTCGCCCTGGGCATGCTCGCCCTGGGTCTGGCGTTCTACCTCGTGTCCATCCTTTTCTAACGGGTTCCCCGACACTACGTGCCGCACGCTCGCCAAAACAAAGTGTGGCACGGCGGGCCTTGTCCCGCCGTGCGCCGATGCACGGCCGGACAAGACCGGCCGTGCCACACACCGCGAACGTCACCCGCGCCTCTACCGCAAGCGGGCGACGTAGGCGCGGACGCTCTCGCGCCAGTCGGGGAACTGGTGGCCCGCCTCCCGCCGGAGTTTCTCCGTCGAGAGGACCACGCAGGCGGGCCGGGGCGCTTCGCCGGGCCGGTCGCGGCTCCGGATCGGTTCCACAGGAACGTCGAGCCCGGCGGCGCGGACGATCTCCTGCGCCAATTCCCGTCGCGAGGCGGACCCCCGGCCGCAGGCGTGATACGTCCCGCGAAGGCCCGACCCCACCATCACGACGAGCGCCCGCGCGAGGTCCTCGCTCCAGGTGGGACACCCCACCTGGTCCCGCACGACGCGCAGGGGCCCGCCCGCGCGGGCCGCGGCCAGGATCGTCTCGACAAAGTTCGGCCCCCCTGCCCCGTACAGCCACGCCGTCCGTACAATGAGGTGCGAATCCGGCGCGGCCGCGCGGACTCTGGTCTCGCTCTCGGCCTTCGAGCGGGCGTACACGCCGAGCGGGCTCGCCGGATCCTCCTCGACGTAAGGTTCCGTCTTCGTGCCGTCGAAGATGAAGTCCGTGCTCATGTGGACCACGAGCGCGCCGCAGTCGGCCGCCGCGCGGGCGACGGTTCCCGCCGCCTCCACATTCAGCCGCCGAACAAGCGCCTCGTTCGTCTCAGCCGCGTCCACGTCGGTCCACGCGGCCAGGTGGAAGACTGTCCGCGGCGCGAGGTCGCGGACCGCCCGCGCGACGGCCCGCGCGTCAGTGACGTCGAGCGGGAGGATGGGGCACCCGCCGGCCTCCCCTCGCGCCAGGTCCGTCAGGCGGAGAACCTCCGGCGCGGGGGCGGCCCGGGCGAGGCGAGGCCCGAGGGCGTGGCCTAGGAGCCCGCCTGCGCCGGTCACGAGAATCGGATAGTATTCCGTGGATAGTTCGATCATGGGGTCGGGCATTTGCGAACCCAAGAAACTGCAACCGGGCGCTTTTGTAACGAGGGACAAAGAGACGAAGGGACAAAGGGACAGAGGTGGCGCGGAACCGGCGATGCGCCGTCACCACCGCCGTCCACACGCCACCCTTTGCTATTGGATATTGGGTGTTGGCTATTCATTATTGTTGCGCCGCTCACGGTGCGGGCGCCTCCTCCATCCCTCAGTCTGTCACCCGCCTACGTCCCTTTATCCCTGCGTCCCTGCGTCCCTTTGTCCCTTCGCTTTCACGTTGACAAGTCGCCGGTCACAAGGTAGCGTACGGCCGTCCCCGATTCCAACGTTCTGTCGGCCGTCGGCGCGCCGGCCGGCGTAGCCGGCGGCATGTCCGCCGCGGGCGGAGCCCTCGCGTGGCCTCTTTTCTAAAACACTTTCGACAGGTCAGCGGCCTGACGGTCCTGTCGCGCCTGGCCGGCCTCGCCCGCGACGCTGCCCTCGCACACGTCCTCGGCGCGGGCCCGGTCATGGACGCCTACGCGATGGCGTTCCGGATGCCCAACCTCCTGAGGCAACTGCTGGGCGAAGGCGCGCTGACGGCCGCGTTCGTCCCGGTCTTCACCGACTACCTCGAGAAGGGCGGACCCAAGGCCGCCAGTTACCGAAACAGGGACGAAGTGGCATCTGATTTTCGGCCTGGCTGCCGTCCTCTTCCCATTCGCCATCTTCGTCTGTCTCGTCGCGCTCCTTCAGGCCGCCCTCAACTGTTGCCGGCACTTCGTCATGCCGGCCCTCGCGCCCGTTCTGCTGAACCTGTTCATCATCGGCGGGGCCGTCGCCGCGGGCCTCTGGGTGGCTGGCGACCGCGCGACCCAGGCGTACGTCATCGCGGGGGCGATCCTCGTCGCCGGCCTGGTGGAGATCGCCGTCCAACTGCCTGCCATGCGGCGGGTGGGCCTCGAGTTCCATCCGCTCTGGGACCCTCGGGACGAAGGCCTCCGGCGCGTCGTCGGACTCCTGGGGCCCGTTATCCTGGCGGTCGGCGTCATTCAGATTAATGTGTTCATGGATTCGCTGATGGCGAACCTCTTGAGCCCGAACGTGTCGGCCGACGCCCCGGCCGCCGACGCCTCCGCGACCGCACCCGAATCATTCGCTTTCGGCCCGTGGCGGGTACCCTATCCGATGAAGACCGGGGCGGCTTCGGTGCTCTATTACGGCCCGCTCATCTACCAGTTCCCTCTGGGGGTGTTCGGCATCGGCCTGGCGACCGTCATCTTTCCCGTCCTGACGCGCTACGCGGTGCGCAAGGACCTCGCGGGGATGGCGCGGACGGCGTCGCACGCCCTGCGCCTGACGCTCTTCATCGGCCTGCCCGCCGGCCTCGGCATCATCCTGCTGTGCGAGCCGCTGATTCGCCTCGTCTTCGACCACGGCAAATTCCACGAGATGCCCGACGCCGTCGAGCGGACCGCGCGCGTCGCCAGCCTCTACGCGCTGGGCCTTTGGTCGTACTCGGCCAACCACATCCTCGTCCGGGCGTTCTACGCGATCCAGAACATCCGCACGCCGCGACGCATCGCCATGCTCGCCGCCGGCCTCAACTTCGTGTGCAACCTCATCCTCGTCTGGCCGATGGCCGAGGGCGGACTGGCGCTCGCGACCGCGCTGTCGGCGGTGTTTCAAACGGTGGTGCTCGCGCGGATCCTCAGCCGCCGTTCGGCCGGGCTCGATTGGCGCGGCGTGGCGGCGAGCGCCGGCCGCACACTCCTCGCCACCGCCGTCATGGGCGCCGCCGTCTGGGCCGTCATCCATTGGGCTGTCCCGCTCCTGTCCCTTGCCGGCCGGCCTCTCTACGCCGTTCAGTGTTTCGGCGGCGTGGCGGTCGGGGCCGCCGCGTTCATCGCCGTCGCCCGCTTCCTCGGGATGACGGAACTCGCGGACCTGTTAACCCGCGCTGCCCCGGACCCCGACGTCCCGCCGCTTGACCCCGGCGCGCCGGCCAGTTAAAAGAAGAGCGCGGCGGCTTGGGCTGC
>JAPLMM010000157.1 GCA_026387035.1 Planctomycetota bacterium | reverse complement strand
TGACGGCGGCGACCAGTCGGCGGACGATTCCGTAAAGGGCCTCGATGGCCGCCCGATACGATTGACCTTCCATGAGGCCCCGCACGCGCCCCAGTTCGTCGCCCAGATCGTCCCACAGGACGTTCGCCCTCGTGTCGCGCGGAAGCCGCCGGCGGACGGCAGCCATGGCGCGGCGTGCGCGGCGGACGAGCGTTCCGAGGCGCCGGCCTTCCTGGGCGCGTTCGCCGGTCAGGTACGGATAGAACTCGCCGGGCCGGCCCAGCAGGTTGCCGATGGCGATGGCCAGTTGGCGCCGCAGCACGGGGTTTTGCGTGGTGTGCATTCGGGGGAGGATTTCCCAGGCGGCTTCCACGATGCCGTGCTCCGAGACGGCCTCGGCGCCGGAAACGATGACTCGCTCGTGGTGCTGCTCCCCGAGGAGGCTGATAAGCCGGCGCAGCGGGGTGCGGCCGCCGACATCGCCGAGCGCCTGGGCGCAGGCCTCCTGAAGTTCGACCGATCCGCTCGCGAGGCACTCGGTGAGGGCTTCGATGGCGCGGCCGTCGCCGATCTGCCCCAGGGCGCGGGCGGCCTGGGGGCGGATGGTCGAGTTCGGGTCGCACAGGTGCCGCAGCAAGGCCTCGACCGCTTGGGGCGATCGGATGCGCCCCAGGGCGCGGGCCGCCTCCTCGCGGACCTCGTGGTCCGCATCGTCGAGGCGTGCGATGATGTCGGCCGCGGGCAGGTCCTCGTCGGCGCGTTCCATCGTGCGAAGGGCCCGCGTCGCTTTGGGCGGGGGCGGCGCCGGTTCGCGGCCGGCGATGTCGTGGAGCGCGTCGGCGCACGCCTGCCGAAGGTCCGCCGACGCGCTTTCGAGGCACTGCGTCAGGGACTCGACGGCGCGCGGGTCGCCGATCTGCCCCAGCGAGCGCGCCGCTTGCGGTCGGATGCTGGAGTGCGGGTCGCGCAGGCACGCGAGGAGGACGTCGACGGCGTCCGGCGAGCGGATGCGCCCCAGGGCGCGGGCGGACTCTTCGCGGACTTCATGGTCGGGGTCGTCGAGGCGGGCGATGACGTCGGCCATCACCAGGTCGCCCGGTCCCCGTTCGACGCTCCGCAGGGCGCGGGCGGTCCGCGCGGACGTCGCCCCCCCGCCGCCCCCGATGATGCTCAGGTTGAGGAAGGTGCGGAAGACGCCCGGGCTGGCGAGGCGCGAGACGACGTAGCCGACGGGCTTCTCGCGGCCTTCGCGGATGCGGCTGAGGGTCAGGAGGCTGACGGCGAGCATGACGAACGAGACGGCGGCGACGACGTGGAAACTGCCGACGGCCACCCCCGCCAGATTCGCGTGGAAGCCGGCCAGCGCGTCGGCCAGTTGGCCTCCCACGAGCGAGCCGCCCGCCGCGATCGTCCCCACCAGGACGCTGTGCCAGGCCACGAAGGCGGTGCGGTTTTTCTGCGGCGTCAGGGTGAGCATCAACTGGGCGGCGCCGTTCCAGTATCCCAGGCCGAGGATGCCCGCCGCCATCGCCGTCACGGGAAGGATGTAGGCGTAGTTGCCCGGCGTCATGAAGAAGTACCCGATCCAGGGGATGACGGGATGCATGGCGCCGAGGAGGACGACGGGCTTTCGGCCGAAGCGGTCCATCACGAGGCCCCACGGCGTGGCGGTGGCGATCCACGTCGCCTGCGTGATGACGTACATGATGCCGAGCCAGGTGTTCGCTGCGCCGATGCCTCCCTCCGCCGCGCTGGCCGTGATGTACGGGGCGACGAAGGGTCCCAGGATGCTCGTCGCGAAGGACCACAGGCCGATGGAAAGGGAGAAGCGGAGGAAGTTTCGGCTGCGCAGCGGCTGAATGAATCGGCGCCATCCGCCGCGCAGTTCCCCGGGATGCTGCTGGGGTTCCGGAATGAATGTGTGCAGGAGGATGTCCAGGACGCCCAGCGTGCCGCCCACCGCGAAGACGATGGTGTACACGTAGAAGATGTTTCCCTCGCCGAAAGCGTCGAGCGCGACCTGGACGGAAAAGAACCAGACGACGTTGGCGGCGTGGATGATGGTGCTGCGGCGACCGAAGAACGCGCCGCGGACGCCTTCCGGGATGAGGTCGGCGAGCCAGGACCACCATCCGGCGGCGCTGATCGTCGCCAGGACGAAACTCGTGACCGAGGCTGCCGTCACGATCGAAATGCCGAGGCTCTTGGAGCCCCCCTGGGCGGCGTACAGGGCCACCCCCGCCAGGACGTACCCGAGCAGGCGGTGCAGGATGTGGGACGCCGCAAAGAAGACCTTGCGCGTCCGGAGCCGCGCGTAGATGAGCACCGCCAACAGGTGGAAGGGAGCGGCCAACTGCGTCAGAGCCACCAGGAGCCCCAGTTCGCTGGCCGACCCGCCCAGGTGGTTTTTGAAGAAGACGTTCAGGACGGCCTGGGGGGAGCAGACGGCGTACCAGGCTATGCCGCCGGCCCCGGCGAGGATGTTCATGTTGATGGCGCGGCGGAGCCGGCTTGGCGTGATGGGCCGCCCGTGCGTGTCGAGCGACAGGGCTCCCGTGTCGGCTTGGGTCATGGCTGGCATCGCTCGTCGGCGATTCTGCGGGCGAGGGCCAGGGCCTCTTCCTTCGTTCCGGCCCGGCCTTCCAGTTGGGCATCATACACCTGGCGGAGGATGTCGGCAAAGCGCGGTCCGGGCGCGAGGCCCAGGGCGATAAGGTCGTGGCCGGTGACGAGCGGATCGGGGCGGACTTCCTCGGCGCTCATCGCGCGGTACCGGGCCATCAGGGCCTCGTAGCCTTCGGCCGACCCGCCCGACGCCAGGCAATCGGCCCGCCAGAGTTCCGCCAGTTCCTCGAAACCTTCCTCGGCGAAGAGGCGCTTCAGCGTGGCCTCGCGCATCTCGTCGAAGTTCATCAGCATCATGTGCCGGGCGACGAGCCAGGTGACGCGCCGCGTCTGGCTGGTGCTCATCCGCAGCCGGCCGCAGACGGCCCGGGCGGCGTCCTCCCCGACGCGCTGGTGGTGATAGAAGGTGACGCGGCCTTCGCGCATCCGGGCGGTCGCGGGATTGCCGACGTCGTGCAACAGCATGGCGAGGGACAGTTCGAACGTCGGTTCCCGCAGGTGCTCGAGGCAAAGGAGCGTGTGGCGGAAGACGTCGCCCTCGGGATGGACGGCGGGGGGCTGCGGCTCGTCGCGCAAGTGTTCGACCTCCGGCAAGAGGACGGCCAGAAGGCCGAGTTCACAGGCCAGTTCCAGGCCGCGCCGCCGGCCGGCCGGCGGGGCCGTCAGGAGCCGCGCGAGTTCCTCCCGCACGCGTTCGCCGCTCACCGAAGCCACGCTCGGCGCAAGTTCCCGGACGGCCTCGGCCGTCGCGGGTTCGATGGCGAAGCCGAGTTCCGCCGCGAAACGGACCGCCCGCAACATCCGCAGGTGGTCCTCGGCGAATCGCCCGCGCGGGTCGCCGACCGCACGGATGAGGCGGGCCTCGAGGTCCTCCCGGCCGCCGACATAGTCAACGACCTTTCCGTCCGCCGGGTCCAGGAACATGGCGTTGATGGTGAAGTCGCGTCGGCGGGCGTCTTCGCGGGCGTCGGTGAAACGGACGGCGTCGGGGCGCCGGCCGTCGGCGTAGCCCTGCTCGGCGCGGAACGTGGCGACCTCGACCTGGACCGGCCCTTCGGTCACGACGACGACGCCGAACGCCGCCCCGACCGTGAGGGCCTTCGGATACAGCGCCAGGACCTCGTCCGGCCGGGCGCCGGTGGCGACGTCGTAGTCCTTGGGCGACCGGCCGAGGAGGAGGTCCCGGACGCATCCGCCGGCCAAGAGCGCCTCGTGGCCGGCGTCGTGCAAGGTGCGGATGACGGACTCGGCGAGTTGCTTCTCGGTGCTCATGACAGGGAGCGAAGGATACCATGCCGGGCCACCCGCGACAAGCGCGTGCCGACCGATTTAAGCGAACGGCGCGCGCCGCGCAAGCGCGGCGGCTAAGTGTGTACAATGGCGCGACCCACGCGCCCGGCGCGCCGACAGTTAGCCGCCCAGTTTACTGGGCGCGTGCCGTTCACCCGGCGAGCGCTCCTCCTCCGGCCGCATCCAGTTGGCCAGGAGCGGCTCGAGGACCGCCAGCAGGAGGCAGAGGATGAGGAAGTATTGCCAGAGTTCGCGGCGGGCGGTTTCTTGGAAGCGCGAGACGAGGTCGTCGAACGAGGCCGCGACGTGCGTCTCGCGGGCGCCCAGGTCGGCGGCGAGCCGCTCGTCGGCGATCTCCGCCAGGTCCGACTCGGTCCCGTCGGGATTGGTGCTGAAGACGCCCCGGACGTCGCCGCGCTGCGGCAGGCTGTAGGCGTAGTACCCCAGGTTCCAGGTCTTGTCGAAGCGCAGCAGATTGTTCGACGCGCCCGGGAGGGTTTCGCGGTTCTCGGTGACGGTTTCGCCGGCGGGACCGAGCGGCCCGGCGACCTCGACCGTGACCGCTTCCTTCACGTCGGGGTAGAGGTTGGTTTCGAACGGTTGGCCGGCGAGGATGTTTCGCCGCTCCGTCTGGCCTCGCGCCGCCAGGTGCACGATGCGCATCATGAGCGGCAGAAAAAGGTTCCGGACGGGGAAGTTCGTCCATTCGGTGGTGGCGCCGGCGGTGAAGAGGAGGACGCGGCCTCCGCCGAACGGCTTTTCGAGGAGGAACGGGTCGCCATCTGAGAGCCGCGCGAGGACCGAATCGGCCGCCGCCACGTCGGTCCGCACGTATTCGTACACCAGGACGCCCTGGTAGATGTCGGCCGACTCGACGAGGTCCTCCAGGTACGGCGACCGGCCCTGGACCTGGACGATTTTCCGGGTGTCGGTCTTGAGGACGGCGCTTCCGACGCGTTCCTTGAGGCGGGCGGGCAGCAGGCCGCCCTCGCGCGGAATGCCGTCCACGAAGAGGCGATTGTAATCGGCCGGGACGACGTGCGGCCCGCAGAAAACGACGAGCGTCCGGCCGGAGGCGACGTAGTCCGCCATGGCGCGAACGGTGGCGGGCGCGAGGGCGCCGACGTCGTTCAGGAAGACGGCGTCCCATCGCCCGAACGTGGCCGGGTCGAGGTTCTCGGGCGTGGTCTCCACCGGCCGGATGGCCCCAGGGAAATCGGCCCCTTCGCCCGCGGGGTCGAGCGCGCGGACCAGGTAAAAGTTCGCGTCCTGGAACGGGATGTCGGCCGCCGCCTGCTTCACCAAGAGAACCGGGATGCGGTCGGCGATCTGGAGGGCGATGCGGCGCGTGTTGTCAACGGCGAGCGAATCGGTCCCCTCGACGGCCACGAGAAGGCGGTGCGGGCCGGCCTTGTCGAAGGCGTGGGTCATCGCGACGACGCGCGTCGCGCCGGGCGCGCCCCCCTCCGCAGGATGCTGCGCAGGCGCCAGGTCCACCGCCTGCTTTTGCCGGGCCTGGCTCGAATCGTCCACAAAGAGGAGCAGGTTCCGCTTCTCCTGGGCGGGGCCGCTGTTCGTCAGGGTGACGTCGATGCGCACGGGGAAGCCGACGACGCGGCTTCGGGAGACGACCTCGGCGGCGGTGATGGCGACGTTCGCGTAGGCCGCTTCCGTCGGCCGGATGACGGCCACGGGGATGGCGGGATGCTTGCGCGGCTCTTCGAGGTCCCCGATGCCCTCCCACGAAAGGGCCTGGCGGTCGGTGAGGATCCAGAGGCGTTTGTCGGCGGCGTCCGCCTTGTCGAGGAGGGCGTAGGCGGCCTTGAGCGTTCCGGGGAGGTCGGCGCGCCCGCTCGCCGCCTGGGCCGTGTCCAAGTCGCGGAAGAGTTTCGCGCGGTCGGAGACGAGCCGGTCGGGCGCCGGTAGGGCGCCGGGGTTCGTCAGGAGCACGGCGGCCAGGGCGGGCCGCCACGGGCTGTCGAGGATCGCGCGGGCTTCCTTCTTGGCCTTCCAGAAGCGCGTCTGGCCCTCATAGGTCACGTTCATCGAATAGGAATTGTCGAGGACGATGCAGGCGGCAGCCGATGGGTTCGAGCCGAACAGGCCGAACTCGCGCGATAGGAACGGCCGGGCGAGCGCGAAGGCCAGGAGCGCAAACAGCAGAAGCCGCACGGCAAGGAGCAAGAGGTTCTCGAGTCGCCGGCGCCGGGCGGTCTTCTCAGCCGCACTGCGGAGAAACCGCAGCGTCGGGAACGGGACGGTCGGCGCCCGCGCCTTGTGGAGGAGGTGGATGAGGATGGGGATGGAGACGGAGACCGCTCCTGCGGCGAGCCACGCCGTCGCCCACGCCGACACGAATCCGAAACCGAGCATTTCCATCGTTCACCGCAGTACTCTGTTGAAAACATGTCTTTGTTTCCCCTCTCCCCCCCGGCGGGACGTTCCGCTTGTGGGAGAGGGTAGGGTGAGGGGGAAGGAAACGACGAATGATGAACAAGGAACGCCGAACCGCAGAAGGATGAGGGAACGATCCCGGCGCGCCGGGACCGGTCGTTTTGCTTTTTCCTTCGGCGTTCTGCGGTTCCTTGTTCGGCATTCATTATTCGTTGTTTCTTTCCCCACCCTCACCCCGTCCCTCTCCCATCGAGGGAGAGGGAGGATGAAAGGATGTCTTCGACAGAGCCTAGCGCATTTGCTGGCGGCGTGCCAGGTACGACCGGAGGAGGAAGTCGTACGGCACGCTCGTGTCCGTCAGGAGGTACTCGGAGTCGCTGTCCGAGCAGGCTTTCTTGTGGCGGTCGATGAAGGCGCGGAGTTCCGCGAGGTACTGGTCGCGGATGGCCTTGGGGTCCACCTGGTACCGTTCGTCGGTCTCGAGGTCCACGAACTGGGTGAGTTTGCGGAAGGGGAACTCCAGTTCCGCCGCGTCGAAGATGTGAAACAGGATGACGCCGTGTTTCTTGTGCCGAAAATGGCGCAAGGCGCGGATGACCTCGCTCTCGTCGTCGTAGAGGTCGCTGATGACGATGATAAGGCCCCGGCGCTTGATCATCTCGGCGAGGTCGTGGAACGGCTTGGCGAGGCGCGTGACCTCGCCCGTCTTGAGGTGTTCGAGGCGCCGGCACATTTCGTTCAGGTGGGCGGGCGATCCGCCGGGCGGCATGTGCAGGCGGATCTGATTGTCGAACGCCACCAGGCCGACGACGTCCTGCTGCCGCGTCATCAGGTACGCCAGCGTCGCCGCCAGGAACGACCCGTACTCGAGTTTCGTCAGGCCCCGGCCGCTCGAATAGTTCATCGATGCGCTGGAGTCCAGGAGGATGTAGCACCGCAGGTTCGTCTCCTGCTCGTACTGCTTGACGTAGAAGCGGTCGGTCTTGGCGTAGGCGACCCAGTCCAGGTGCCTCGGCTCGTCGCCCGGCGCGTAGGGGCGATGCTCGGAGAACTCGACCGAGAACCCGTGATGGGGGCTGCGGTGGAGGCCCGAGATGAATCCCTCGACGACCGTGCGGGCGACTACGTTCAGGTTGCCCAGCCGGACCAGCGTGTCCGGGTCCAGATAGTGGTATCGGGCAGGGGGGCTTGTGTCCGCTCGTGTCATGCGATTGCCTCGAGCGCGCCGCGCAAGTTTACCCGCCATCCGTGTGGCGGGCGCGGCGGCTAAATGTTCGTCCCCGCGTATTCCATGAGGTACAGCGTCGTCGTGCCGTAGGTCCGCTCGTCGAACAAGTTGAATCCGGGCCAGGGCCGGTCCATCGGGACGCCGCGCTTCGCGCGGAGCATCGCCACGGCCCCCGGGGCCAGACACCCCAGGTCCGCCAGACTCCGGGCCATCTCGGCCAGGCGCTGGCGCCCGGCCTCGTCGGCCGTCAGACGGTACGGCGGGTCCGCGAAGACCAGTGTGTAGCCCGCGCCGCCGGGGGCCTTGATCCATGTGCCCGGCCGAAGGGCGTCCCGCCGGACGATCCGCACCTCGCCGCTTAAGCGCAGGGTGGCGGCGTTGGTTTCGGTGGCTTTGACGGCGGCCGGGTCGGCGTCCACGAACTGGCAAAGGTGCGCCCCCCGGCTCAGGGCCTCCAGGCCCAGCGCCCCGGACCCGCAGAAAAGGTCGAGGACGACCGCGCCTTCGAGATAAGGTCCGAGGATGTTGAAGAGGTTTTCGCGGACGCGGTCGGTCATCGGCCGGGTGACGAGTCCCTCCGGCGCCAGGAGTTTCCGCCCGCGATGAATCCCGGCAATAATGCGCATGGGTCGCTCGCAACGCATCGTAGCGGGACGGTTCCGCCAAATCAAGCGCGGGGGTCAAACAGGCGCGGTGCCGCGCCAGGCTTGTGTGGCACGGCGGGTCTTGCTTGCCACGCCGTAGCCCGAAGGGCGAAGGCGGGTCCCGCCGTGCGTCCCGGCGCGCCGGGACACGGCCGGGCAAGACCGGCCGTGCCACACAAAGCACCCCCGGCATTTTGCTTGAGCCGGGGGCGCGGGCGGCGCTAAAATGCCCGTCCTGATTTCCACAGGTGTGGCGGAAGAGGAGACGCAATGAAGATTCTGCTGGTCGGCAGCGGCGGGCGCGAGCACGCGCTGGCGTGGAAACTCGCCCAGTCGCCTCACTGCAAGAAACTCTACGCGGCGCCGGGGAACCCCGGCATCGCCCGGTGCGCCGAGTGCGTGCCCATCGAGGCCGAGAGGATTGACGACCTGGTGAAGTTCGCGAAGGCCAACAAGATCGGCCTGACGGTCGTGGGGCCGGAGCAGCCGCTCGTCGCCGGCATCGTGGACCGGTTCCAGGGGGCGGGCCTCCGGATCTTCGGGCCGACGCGCGAGGCGGCCCAGGTCGAGGGGTCGAAGGAGTGGTCGAAGACGGTGATGATGCACCACGCGGTGCCGACGGCGGAGTTCCGCATCTTCACGAAGTTGCGCGATGCCCTGCGGTACATCGACCAGCACGAGGAGCCGCTGGTCGTCAAGGCGTCGGGCCTGGCGGCGGGGAAGGGCGTCTTCGTCTGCGCCAACCAGAACGAGGCGCGCCAGGCGGTCGAGGCGATCTTGAAGGACCGGACGTTCGGCGCGTCCGGCGACGTGGTGGTGATCGAGGAACGGCTGACGGGCGAAGAAGCGTCGATCCTGGCCCTCGTGGACGACTCCTCCAGCATCTACGTCCTGGAATCGAGCCAGGACCACAAGGC
>JAPLMM010000156.1 GCA_026387035.1 Planctomycetota bacterium | reverse complement strand
CCCGATCGTCCGCCTGACGCCCGAGGTGCCGTTCCCCGAGACCGAAGCCTGGCCGACCTGCTATTACGCCAACCCCTGGCCGCTTTCCGAGGAGCACTTCCTGGTGGGCTGGAGCGACCGCAAGCTTCCGCCGCACTGCCGCGTCGACAACACCGAGCAGAATCCCCTCAACGCCCTGGGCATCTACCTGTACGACGCCTTCGGCAACCTGAACCTCGTGTACCGCGACCCGGCGATCTCGAGCGCTAACCCCATCCCCGTCCGCCCGCGGCACAAGCCGCCCGTTTACGCCGACTCGGTCGCCTGGGACGGCACCCAGGAAGGATGCTTCCTGCTCCAGGACGTCTACGCGGGACTCCCCGGGGTGCCGCGCGGCACCGTGAAATGCCTGCGCATCGTCGGCGTGCCGCCCAAGGTCCAGCCCCACATGAACCAGCCGAACCTGGGCGTCTCCTCGGAAGACCCCGGCAAGTTCCTGCTCGGGACCGTGCCGGTGGAGGAGGACGGGTCGGCCTATTTCCGCGTGCCGAGCGGCATCTCCGTGTTCTTCCAGGCCGTCGATGGCGACGGCCTGGCGGTCCAGACCATGCGGAGCCTGACGTACGTCTGGCCGCAGCAGACGCTTTCCTGCGTCGGGTGCCACGAATCGCGCGAGGCGGCCCCGGCCAGCCCCGGCCGTCATCCCCGGGCGGCGCTGCGCGAGCCGTCGAGACTCGCCCCCGGGCCCGAAGGCTCCTGGCCGCTCCGGTTCGACCAACTCGTCCAGCCGGTCCTCGACAAGGCTTGCGTCTCCTGCCACCGGCCGGACAGCGCGAGCGAGAAGGCGGCCCGGTTCGACCTGACGGTGGCCAAGGCCTATGATAGCCTGCTCTCCTTCGGCGGAAAGGACCTGCGCCAACTGGCCTTCGAGCGGGACCGCTCGGTCGTCGGCGAATGCACGGCCCGCAAGAGCAGGCTCTGGGCCCTGCTCAAGGACGAGAAAGGCCACGAGGGCGTCCATCTGGACGCGGAGGGCCTCCGGCGCCTGGCCCTCTGGATGGACCTCTACGCCCAGAGGCAGGGCCACTTCAGCGACCGCCAGGAAGAGCAACTCCGCGAACTCCGGCGGCAGTGCGCCGCCCTGCTGGCGAAGTGACGCCCGCGAGTGGCGGCCGACCTGTCGGCTTATGACGCCGCCGACGGTCGGAATGACGCGAAGGCCGACGGCCTCAAGGTCATTCGCGGCGGGTCGTTCTATGATCGGCCGGCCTGGGTGCGGTCGGCGCTGCGTTCGGCCTACGAGCCGTACCAGGCCGTGTTCGACGTGGGCTTCCGTGTGGTGTGCGAGGCCGATGCGGCGAAGGCCCCGGCGAACGTTGCACGCGCCGAAAAGTGACGGTCCGGCGCTGGGCGAGGAAGCGAGACGACAGACATCGTGAATGTGGGAAGCCGAGCCTCGTAATAGGTCCAGATGGGTGGAGAGGAGCCAAAGATGCGGATAAGCATGCAGCGTGACGTCGGAAGAAATCGCGGCCCGCGCGCCTTTTTTGTAGCGGGTTTTTTCGCGGTCGCCGGGGCGGCGGGGTGGATCGTTCTGGCGGCGGCGGGCGGCGGAGCAGGGGGGGCCGCGTTGGCGGCGGAGGCCGCCGGCCCGGGCGAGTACCTGTCGCCTGTGGCCCTCGTTGCGTCGCAGGATGGCCGCACCCTGTATGTTGCCGAGGCCACGGCCAGACGGGTCGCGGTCTTCGATACGGCCTCGGGGAAGGTCACGAAGGAGATCCCGCTCGCGGATCCCCCTGCCGGGCTGGTGCTCGCGCCGGACGGGAAGCGGCTCTATGTCGCCGGCGCGTCGCCCGAAGGCAAGGTCCACGTCATCGACACGCAGGGCTTGAAGGTCGTCGAGAGCCTGTCCGCGGGACACACGCCGACGGCGCTCGCCATAAGCCCGGACGGCAAAAGGCTCTACGTCTGCAACCGCTTCAATGACAATATCGCCATTGTCGACCTTTCGACCAAGAAGGAGGTGGCGAAGGTCGCCGTGACGCGGGAGCCTATCGCGGCCGCGATCACGCCGGACGGCAAGTGGCTCGCGGTGGCCAACCATCTGCCTTTCGGCCCGGCGAGCGGCAACTATGTGGCGGCGGTCGTCTCGATCATCGCCGCCGACACCGGCCAGGTTGCCGCTGCCGTCCAACTGTCCGACGGGTCGACGGGCCTGCGAGGCATCTGCGTTTCGCCCGACGGCCGATTCGCCTACGTCACCCACATCCTCGCTCACTATCAACTTCCGACGACCCAACTGGAGCGGGGATGGATGAACGCCAACGCGGTCAGCATCATCGACCTGGAGACGAAGAAGTTAGTCAACACCGTCCTGCTGGACAGCGTGGACCTCGGTGCCGCCAACCCGTGGGGCGTCGCCTGCACGGCGGACGGCAAGTTCCTCTGCGTCGCACACGCCGGCACCCACGAAGTGAGCGTCATCGGTCTGGCGGCGCTTCACGACCGGCTGGCGAAAGTCGCGGCCGGCCAGAAGGTGACCGATGTCTCCTCGTCGCCCACCGACGTGCCGAGCGACCTGGCTTTCCTCGTCGGCCTGCGGGCACGCTTGAAACTCCAAGGCAAGGGCCCGCGGGGCCTCGCCGTGGTCGGAGGCAGAATCTACGCCGCGGAGTATTTCTCCGACAGCCTCGGCGTGGTGGACATTCAGCCCGGCGCGCGGGTCGAGGCCATGTCCATTCCGCTCGGGCCGGTCCGTCCGATGACCCCCGTCCGCAAGGGCGAGTTGTTCTTCAACGACGCGGCGCTCTGCTTCCAGGCGTGGCAAAGTTGCGCCAGTTGCCATCCCGACGGCCGGGCCGACGCCCTCAACTGGGACCTCCTGAACGATGGGCTGGGCAACCCGAAGAACACGAAAAACATGCTGCTGGCCCATCGCACGCCGCCGTCCATGATGTCGGGCATCCGCGCGAACGCCGAGGTGGCCGTCCGCTCCGGCATCCGCTTTATCCAATTCGCGATACGCCCCGAAGAGGATGCCGTTGCCATTGACGAGTACCTGAAGAACCTTACGCCCGTGTCCAGCCCGCACCTGGAGAATGGCAAACTGAGCGCCGCCGCCGAGCGGGGCAAGCAGGTCTTTGAGTCCGCCGGCTGCGCCTCCTGCCATCCGGGCGACCTGGGCACCGACCTAAAGAAACATGACGTGGGCGCCGGGCCGGACCAGAGGGGGATCAAGGAATTCGATACGCCGACGCTGGTCGAAGTGTGGCGGACCGCGCCGTATCTGTTCGATGGCCGCGCCGTGACCATGCTGGAGGTGCTGACCAAATTCAATCCCAAGGATACGCACGGGGCGACGTCGAAACTCTCCAAGCAGCAGATAGACGACTTGGCCGAGTACGTTCTCTCGCGCTAAGTTGGCCGCCGCCTGGGGAGCGGCCGGAAAAGGAAGCCGCCCATGGCACAACGTGGAGCCCCTCCGAAGGCGACCGTCCGCAAGGCGATCTCGCCCTACCTGAAGGTGATCACGCTCGCGAGGCCGGGGTTGGACGAACTGTTCATCACCGCCACGCCGCGAAACGGCGGCGACTTCCATAGGATGTTTGAGAACGTGTACCGTGCCGTCCGGGAGGCCGGCGCCACGATCGTCGCCAAGGACGTCTTCGGCATTCCCGCGGCGGAGAAGGCGGGCCTTGAGGCCCTCCACGACGTCTGGGGCGAAGTCAACTGGCCCGTCACCTGGCTCGACGAGGGCGGCAGCGCGGGCATGGCCCTGACGGGCGTCCAGGTCCTTGCCGTCAAGGGCGTCGAGGTCGAGCGCATTCGCCTCCAGGGCCGCGTCGTCGGCAGCGTCTTTGACGACGGCTTTGCCAGGCACTGCTGCCTGGGGGACTTGCGGGCGTCGGACATTCAGTCGCCGCGCGAAGCGCAGGCCTGTCAGACGTTCGAGTTCATGGAAACGGCTCTGCGGGCGGCCGGCATGGACTTCTCGAACGTCGTCCGCACCTGGCTGTACGTGGACGGCATTCTCTCGTGGTACGGCGAATTGAACGCCGTCCGGAACCGATTCTTCCGCGAGCGGAGCGTCTTTACGGGTGTCGTGCCGGCCAGCACCGGCGTCGGCGGGGCCAACGCCGCTCGTGCGGTCCTGACGGCCGATGCCTATGCCATCGCACCCCACAAGAGCGCCGTCCGAATCACGTCCATCCCGTCGCCCCTCCAGTGCCCGGCGCTCGAATATGGCAGTTCCTTCAGCCGGGCGGTCGAGATGGACATGCCCGACCACAGGTACTTGTGGGTTTCGGGGACGGCCAGCATTGACCTGCAGGGCGAAACGGCGCACGTCGGCGACGTGGGGGCGCAAATTGATCTGACGATGCGGGTGGTGGAGGCGATCCTCGAATCCCGCAGAATGGGCTGGGACGATGTCAGCCGCGCCGTCGCCTATGTCAAACAAGGCAAGATGGGAACCGTCTTCCAGAAGTACTGCGAGGAAAAAGGGCTTCAGGACCTGCCGGTCGTCACGACCGAGAACGACATCTGCCGCGACGACCTGCTGTTTGAGATCGAGGTGGACGCGCTCTCGACCTCCTGATATGCGAACGGGCGCCGGCGATGACGCGTTCAGCGTCGCCGAGGCGAGCCGTCGGGTTCGCCGCCGGGCAGGTTCTCATCCTGCCCCGCTGAACGCGCAGAGGTCTTGGCGCAATGAAAAGGGCCGCCGGGAAAGGCAGCCCTCGTGATGGCTGGTAGCGGGGGCAGGATTCGAACCTGCGACCTTCGGGTTATGAGCCCGACGAGCTACCTGACTGCTCCACCCCGCGATCCTGTACTTATCTTATCGGGCGAACGGCTCCCGTCAAGCCCAATCTCTTTCGGCATCGCCGGCATTCTCACGATGCGGCCTTTGGATTCGCCTTATGCGGCGCCCGACCGCTCACCCCTCCGGGGTCTAATACGGCGCTTCGTCTTCTTCGCCTGCCGCCACGCCCGCCGCTCCGTACGGCGCCGCCTCAGCCGGCCCCGGACCTTCGCGCGGCGAGAACGGCTCGAACCGCGTGTAGTGCCAGAGCCACGTCAAAGAAATTTTCCCCATCGGCCCGTTCCGTTGCTTGGCAAGGAGGAGGTCCGCCGTCCCTTTGACTTTCTCATATTCCTCCGATCCGGGAACACGGCGCATCTCTTCGCGATGGAGGAGCATGACGACGTCGGCGTCCTGTTCGATGGCGCCGGATTCGCGGAGGTCCGACAATCGCGGCATGCGTTCCTCCTGTTCGCTCTCGCGGCGGAGTTGCGAGAGGGCCAGAACCGGGACGTTCAGTTCCCTTGCCAGCGACTTGATGCCCCGGCTGATGCTGGCCACTTCGACCTGGCGGTTTTCCTCTCGCTGGCCGGTCGTCATCAACTGAAGGTAGTCAACGATGATCAGTTCGATCTTGTGGCGTGCCACCAGCCGACGCGCCTTCGCCCTCAGGTCGATGATGCGCAGGCCCGGCTGGTCGTCGATGTAGAGGGGCACCTCATAGAGCCTCGACGCCGCGTCCCGCACCTTCGCGGCCTCGTCGTTCGAGAGCGTCCCTTTGCGCAGCCGTTGGCCATCCACCCGCGCCCGCGACGAAAGCAGCCGCAGCGCGAGCGACTCGCGGCTCATTTCGATGCTGAAGAACGCCACCGGCTTTTCGAGGTCCACCGCGACGTGTTCCGCGATGTTCAGGGCCAGGGCGCTTTTGCCGACGCCCGGCCTTGACGCCAGTACGATCATTTCTCCGTTCTGAAGGCCCCGCGTCAGGTCGTCGAGTTCGTAGAACCCTGTCTCGAGGCCCGTGATCGCGCGGCCGCCCTGGAGGTCGAGCGAGTCCAACACCTGGCGCAGGATCGAGCGCACGTTCGCCGCCTCCCCGACGATCTTGCGCTCCGTCACCTCGAAGATGCGCTGTTCCGAGCGGTCCAGGACGTCGTCCACGTCGTCGCCGGCCGTGCGCGCGTCGCGCAGGATGTCTCCCGCGGCCTGGATGAGGCCCCGGAGGAGCGACTTGTCTTTGACGACCCGGGCGTAGTATTCGGCGTTGGCGGCCGACGCCACGCTGTTGTACACGTCCACCAGGTATTGCCGGCCGCCGATCTCGTCCAGTTGCCCCGCGTCGCGGAGCGCCTGCTCCAGCAGCACGCCGTCCAGCGGCCGATTGTTCTCGAATCCCGCCTTGAGGAATCGGAAAAGCGTGCGGTGGGCCGGATGATAGAAACAGTCCTCGTCGAGGTATTCCAGGGAGAGCCCGGTCGCCTCCGGTTCCATCATCATCGCGCCGAGAACGGCCATCTCGGTCTCGATGCTGTGGGGCAGGGCTTTATCGGCCAGCGAATCGTCCGGCATCGTACACCTGGTCTGTGAATCCTAGCGTGCGCGCGGCTTATACCGCATCGGGCGCGGACTTGCAAGCAATCTCGGCGCGGCCGACCCGCACGGGGCAGGGGACTTCCTGCCGCACACCCCTCGGCACGCTACGCCGGCACCACCCAAACATCCACTTGCGCTTCGATCCCTTCCGCCAACCGGATCGGCACTCGGAACTTGTCCAGCGTACGGATCGGTGCCGCCAGCGCCACCTGCTCCGGCTTCACCGGGAACCCTTCCGCCGAGAGCGCGTCCGCAATGTGCTCTTCGGTCACCGACCCGAAAAGGTGCCCCAGTTCGTTCGCCTTGGCCTTGATCGAAACCGACGCCTGGCTCATCCGCTGGGCCAGTTCTTTCAGGCTTTCCAGGTGCTGCTGCCGCTGCTTCTCCCGATCCGTGCGCTCCAGTTCGACGCGCTTGATGTTGGGGGCGTTCGGCTCGACCGCCAGGCGTTTCGGCAGCAAATAATTTCGCGCGTACCCCGCCTTGACTTCCACGATGTCGCCGGCGGATCCCAGGTCGCGCACGTCTTCTCGAAGCAGCAGTTTCATCGCTTGGCTCTCCCTTCGCGGCGCCGAGGCGCCGCCACTCTCGTCAGGCTACGAATGGCATCAGCGACAGGAACCGCGCGCGCTTCAGCGCACGCTGGGCCGCCCGCTGGTGCCGCGCGCAGTTGCCGCTGCGTTTGCGGCTCAGCATCTTGCCGCGAGTCGTCGTCAGTTTTTGCAGCGTCTGCGTGTCCTTGTAGTCGATGTGGGTGACGTTTTCGCGGCAGAAGCGGCACTTCGCCCGGTCACGAAAACGTACGAACTTCTTGCGCTTCTTGGTCTTCATTTTCGTCTTCATCTTCGGTTTGAACCTGGCCACGACTGTCTCCTCTTGGCTCCCCGCAGGGAGGGTTTCTTTCCGCCCGTCGCGTCCGCGCGGGACTAGAACGGGATCGTGTCTTCCCCCACGTCCTGGTTGAAATCGTAATCGGCCGGCTTGCTCTGGTCTTCTGCGCTGGCCTCCTCTTGCGGCTTGGCGTTGGGCTTGGCCTCGCCCGCGCCGCCGCTCGGCCGGTCGAGGAACTGGAAGTTCTCGACCGTGACCTCGTGCTTCGAGCGTTTCTTTCCGTCGGGCCCGTCCCAGGAGCGGAATGTCAGACGGCCCTCGACCAGAATGGCCCGGCCCTTGCTCATGTACTTGGCGAGCGTTTCGGCCTGTCGGCGCCAGGCGATGCAGTCCACGAAGCAGACTTCCTCTCGTTTCTGGCCGTCGGTTCCGCTCCACTGGCGGTTGATGGCCAGGCCGATGTCGCACACGGCCACCTGGTTCGGCGTGTACCTCAGTTGCGGGTCGCGCGTGAGGTTCCCGACAAGAATGACCCGATTGTAATTCGCCATGATCGTGTTCCTTTGACTTCAGTCGCTCTCACGTTTGGGTGGGTTGGGCGGGCGCCGCTTCGGCCGCCGCGGGCTGCTCGCCTCGCGCTTCCTCCAGCCGCCGCGCCACGTCCTCGCGGACGTCGGCCCCGAGTTGCATCCGCATGTCGGACACCTTGAAGTGGTCGGCCCGCAGCACCAGGGCGCGGAGCACCTTCTCCGACAGTTGGCAATCCCGCTCGATGAGGGCGACGGCGTCCCCGTTCTTCAGGCCGAAGAAACTCAGCACGTACGTGCCTCGCTTCCGTGCCGCCACCGGGTACGCCAGTTTCCGCTCGTCCCAGCGCGTCAGCCCGATGATCTCCCCTCCGTGATGCTCCAGGATCCCCGCCAGGTGTTTCGACAGGTCGTCCCACACCGCCGCGTCCGCCGGATCCACCAGGAACATCGCCTCGTACACGCGCGTCTCGGTCGTCTGTGCCATTGCCTCTTACCTGCCTCCTGTTTCCGGGGTCGGCCCGGCCGGATTGAACCGGTTCATGGCCGCCTCTAGTCCTTCGGTCGTCCAGCATTCGGCCGCGTCGGCCGCCCACGTAATCGCTTGGACGATCACCGGCCGCTCCGCTTCCGCAAACGGCGCCAGCACGAAATCCGCCTGCTCCTCGGCCACCGGGCCGGGCCCGATTCCCACCCGTAGCCGGGCGAACGCCTCGCTCCCCAGGTGCGCGATCACCGACTCCAGCCCGTTATGCCCTCCGTCCGAACCCTCCGACCGCAGCCGGATACGGCCCAACTCCAGCGCCAGATCGTCCACCACCACCAGCAGGTCTGCGCTCCCCACTTTCCAGAAGTCCATCAACTGCCGCACCGCGATCCCCGAACGGTTCATGTACGTCAGCGGTTGCGCGAGCACCACCTTCTCCCCGCCCCGGCGCGCCTCCGTCACCCGCGCCTCGAACTTCTCCTTCCAGGGTCCCGCCTCGGCCCGGCCGGCCAGTTCCTCGGCGACACGCCAGCCCACGTTGTGCCGCGTCTCGGCGTATCGCACCCCCGGATTTCCAAGCCCCACGATTAACTTCATGTCCGCCGTTCTCACGCCGCCCGAACCGCTACTCCGGCTCCTCCTTCTTCGGGCGCTTCTCCTTCTTCTCTTCCTCTTCCAACAACTCTTCCTCTTCCTTCTTTTCGCGGCCGATGAGTTCCGGTTCCACCGCCGCCACTTCCGCTTCCGCCGGCGCCGCCACGGCCTCTTCCTTCATCGCCAACGTCAACGTTGCCACGATCGTCTCCGGATCCGTCAGGATGCGGACGCCCTTCGGCGCCTCGAGTTGGGCGACGCGCACTATCTCGCCCACCTGGAGGTGCCCCACCGGCGTGACGAACGATTCCGGAATGTCGGCCGGCAGGCACTCGATCTCGACCGAGTCCAGCGCCTGCTGGAGCACCGCGTGTTCCTGTTTCGGCGCGCCCTTCAGCACCACGGGAACCTCCAGCGTCACCTTCTCGTCCATCGCCACTCGCACGAAATCCACGTGCACGATCTCGCTCCCGAACGCGTCGTATTGCACGGCCTTCACAAGCACGGACTCCTTCTTCCGCCCAACGCGCAACTCGAGGATCCGGCCGGGACGCCGCAGGGTTTCCTCCAGTTCCTCGGAGGGGACCTGAAGCGGCTCCGGCTCTTCCTTGCGCCCGTAGAGAATGGCGGGGACCAGCCCCTCGGCTCTCAGGCGCCGGCATGCCCGGCTCCCGGAGACCTCCCGTTTCTTGGCGTGAAGCGTTTCAGTTGCGGCCGGCACGGATGACTCCTTTCCGTCGCGCCTTCCGGGCGCTCGTCTGGTTTCCCATGTCGAACAGTTCGCTGACAGACTCGTGCAGGTGGATCCGCCGGATCGCTTCCCCCAGCAGTTCCGCCACGCTCAGCACCTTGATGCGCTTCAGCTTCCTCGCCTCGGCGCACAGCGGAATCGTGTCGGTCACCGTGATGGACTGGATCGGCGCCTCCGCCAGACGCGCCATCGATCCTTCGCAGAACACCGGATGCGTCGCTGCCAGGTAAATGTCCCTCGCCCCCCGCGCCTTCAGCAATTTCGCCGCCTCCGACGCCGTCGATCCGCTCGTGATCATGTCATCCACCAGCAGAACGTTTTGCCCCTCCACGCTCCCGATCAGGGCGCCCGCACGCACTTCCCGACCGCTCAGGCGTTCCTTGTCGATGATCGCCAGGTCCCCGCCCAGCATGTCCGCGTACACCCGGGCCATCTTCACGTTCCCGACGTCCGGCGAAACCACCGTCAGGTTCTTCAATTTCAGCCCACGATAGTACCGGGCGATGACCGGCTCCGCCAGCAGGTGATCCATCGGAATGTCGAAGAAACCCTGCACCTGGTACGCGTGCAGGTCCACCGCCAGGATCCGGTCCGCTCCCGCCGTCTCCAGAAGGTTCGCCACCAGTTTCGCGCTGATCGGCACCCGGCCCTCGTCTTTCCGGTCCTGACGCGCGTACCCGTAGTACGGCATCACCGCCGTGATCCGCTCCGCGCTCGAACGGTGTGCCGCGTCGATGAACAGCAGGAGTTCCATCAAGTGGTCGTTCTGCGGCGTGCACGTCGGCTGCACGACGAAGATGTCCCGGCCTCGGACGTCCTCGTTGATCTTGACGAAGGACTCGCCGTCCGGGAACCTCGTAAAGGTCGCCTTCCCCAGCGGTTTCTTCAGGTACTTCGCGATGGCCTCGGCCAGAGGACGGTTCGCGCTGCCGCTGAATACCTTCAGTTGGTCCATTAGTGTTTCTCCCCGCTCCTGCGCCGGTGCGGTTTCGCCGGAACGCCCACGTACGTCTCGCCCGCCGGAACCGGATGCGCCTTCGTCTCGACGAACGCGCCCACCTCGGCTCCGTCCTCGAGCACCGTTCCCGGCCGAAGGTGCGCCAGGGGTCCCACCCGGCACCGCTTTCCGATCCGCGCCGGGCCGTGAACCACCGTGCATGGGCCGATTCGCGTCTCCGCACCCACCGCGACGTCCCAATCAATGTACGTCGTCGCCGGGTCCTCGATCGTGACGCCCTCGGCCATCAGCCGCCCGAGAATCCGCTGCCGCGCCAGCCCCGCCACGACCGCCAGGTCCTCCCGGCTGTTGACGGCCTGGACTTCCTCCGGCTCCGCGGCCGGCACCGCCACCGCTTTGGACCCGCCCTTGGTCAGCAGGCCGATCGCGTCCGTCAGGTAATACTCGCCCTTGGCGTTCTTGTTCGTGATCCGCCCGAGGACCCGCTCCAGCGCCGGCCACCGGAACGCGTAGAACGAAGGGTTCACCTCCTTAATCGCCTGCTCCTTCGCGCTCGCGTCCTTCGCCTCGACGATGCCCTGCAGATTTCCCTTGCGGTCCCGGACGATCCGGCCGAACCACTTCGGATCCTCCAGCACCGCCGTCACCAGCGTCACGTCGGCTTTTTCCTTCTGATGGGCCTCGAGCAGCGCCCGGATCGTCTCCGCCCGCACCAGCGGCGCGTCGCCCACCAGCACCACCAGGTCGCCCTTGAAACCCGCCAGAGCCTCCCGCGCCACCATCACCGCGTGGGCCGTGCCCTCCTGCGGCTCCTGCACCACCCATGTGATGTCCTTGGCGTCGGCGAAGGCCTCCATCACCTGGTCCCGTGCGTGGCCGACGACCACCAGCAAGTCCTCGATGCCCGCCTCCCGGCAGGCGTCCAGCACGTACGCCAGGATTGCCTTCCCGCACACCTCGTGCAGGACCTTCGAGCGCGCGGACTTCATCCGCGTGCTCGTCCCCGCCGCCAAAATTAACGCTTTGGTTGGCCGTTGCATCACGTTCTCGCCTTCGTCAAACCAGCGCTCGCCTTCGGCTCGCGGCTAAGCGTGTTCAACGTCCTGCCGTTACGCAGTCACTCAGTTACTTAGTCACGCAGTCACTTGCTTTTTGGCTACCCGGCCTGGACTCGAACCAGGAATGGGAGGACCAAAACCTCCTGTGTTACCAATTACACCACCGGGTAGCACGCTACTTGCATATCGCTCCGGTGGACGCGCTCGTCACCATCCGCGCATACCGGGCGAGGTAACCGTGGTCAATCCGCGGCTTCGGCCGCTTCCACGCCTTCCGCCGCTTCGCCAGTTCCCCCTCGTCCACCTGGACCTCCAGGAGCCGCTTGGCGATGTCCACGTGGATCCGGTCGCCGTCTTTCACAAGGGCGATGGTCCCTCCTGCGGTTGCCTCGGGGCTGACGTGGCCGATGCACGGCCCTTGCGTCCCGCCCGAGAACCGCCCGTCGGTCGCGAGGTAGACCGAATCGAGCATCCCCAGGCCCTTCAGCGCCGCCGTCGCCGCCAGCATCTCACGCATCCCCGGCCCCCCCGCCGGACCCTCGTACCGGATGACCACGAAGTCGCCCGAGCGGACCTGCTTGCCGAGAATCGCCTTATTGGCCGCGTCCTCGCTGTCGAAGACGCGGGCCTTGCCCGTGAACTTGCGCATCGCGTCCGGGACGGCCGACTGCTTGATGACCGCCCCCTCGGGGCAGAGGTTCCCGCGCAGAACCGCGATGCCGCCTTCCGGATGATACGCCCGGTTGAGCGGCCGGATGAGGTCGTCGCTAGAGACCCGCGCCCGGTCGGCAATCTCGCGGGCCGACAGGCCGCTCACCGTCGGGCAATCGCTCAGCCGGTCCCGCAGACGCTTCATGACCGCCGGAATGCCGCCCGCGTGGTCCAGGTCCTCCATCATCATGTCGCCTGCCGGCCGGAAGTTCGTCAGGTGCGGCGTACGCCGGCTGATGGTGTCGAACACCTCCAGGTCCAGGTCCACGCCCGCCTCGTTCGCAATGGCCATTAGGTGCAGGACCGTGTTCGTCGAGCCGCCCAGCGCCATGTCCACCGCGATGCCGTTCGCAATCGCCGGACGCGAAAGGATCTTCCGCGTCGAGACGCCCCGGCGGACGAGTTCCACGATCCGTTCGCCGGACGCATACGCGATGCGGTCCTTCCTGGCGCTCGCGCAGAGGGCCGACGCGCACCCCGGCAGGCTCATCCCCATCGCCTCCGTGACGCACGCCATCGTGTTCGCCGTGAAAAGCCCCTGGCACGATCCGCCGCCCGGGCACGCCTCGCATTCGAGCGCCGCCAGGTCCTCCCGGCTGATCTGCCCCGCCTTATACCGTCCGATGGCCTCGAACGTGTCATGCACCAGGTCCAGCCGCTCCATCTTGTAGTTGCCGCTGTGCATCGGTCCGGCCGTGACGACGATGGCCGGCAAATCCAGCCGCGCCGCCGCCATCAGCATCCCCGGCGTAATCTTGTCGCAGTTCGTCAGGAGCACCAGGCCGTCCAGGCGGTGGGCCCGCGTGATCGTCTCAACCATGTCGGCGATGAGTTCCCGGCTGGGGAGGCTGTAGTGCATCCCCTCGTGGCCCATGGCGATGCCGTCGCAGATGCCCGGCACCGAGAAGAGCCATGCCACGCCGCCCCCCGCGAAAATCCCGTGCTCGATCCGACGCTCCAACCGCCGCATGTGCGCGTGCCCGGGGATCAGGTCCGTAAAACTCGACACCAACCCGATGAACGGTTTGGCCATGTCCTCCGGCGTCACGGTGCCGGTCGCGTACATAAGGGCCCGCGCCGGCATCCCGGTCAGAGGGTCGCTGAACCACTCCGACGGTCGCTTCTTCGCAGGGGCCTTGCTCGTGCGCTTTGCCATAGAGTTTCTACCGTTTCGCGCGGTCCGCCGGCCCATCCTGCGCCAAGGCCGCGCACAATGCAACCGCTCCGTGTGTTCGCGTACTGCCCGCGAGGGGAAGGACGCGGCTCGTTCGGATCATGGCGTTTCCGAGGCTTGGACCCGAGCAGCCGCTTCGCCCGGACCCCACTCCCATCCGCCGAGGCGGACGGGCCGACGACCCCGTGGGAAACGCATCGTCTGCGTGCTACGCGCCGGAAAGTGTAGCGGACGGGGCAGGGGGTGTCAAGGCCATTTCCACGTGCCAGCCGAAGTCCTAACCGCAAAGGCCGCCACATGCTTCTAACCGCAAAGGGCGCCAAGAGCGCAAAGGACGGCTCTGGATTGGGGAAAGGCAACGGCAAACGGCAACACCAAGGTGTGCCACGGCCGGACAAGCCTGCCCGGAGCAACGCCGAAGGGGCCGGCCGTGGCATACGCCGTGCGGGGCGTGGGATTTGGCTAATGGAGGGCCCTGGAAGCCGCCGAAAAGGAGAAATAGTCAATAGAGGGTCCGGGCCACGGGAAAACTCTGCATGCCGGCATAGGCCGAAACCTCGATTGACCCGCCTTGAGCAGGACAAGCGGGGGCGAGTGCCTTGAAGCGGTTGCACTATTTCACGGCCGGGGCGTTGCCGGTGGTGGGTTACCTGCTCGGGTGGCTGACGCCCGTGTGGGCGGCGATGGCCCTTTCGGCTGGGGCCCTGGTATCCGAACGCCTGACGGTCGGGGCGTTGGCGGCACATCTTTTCCGGCGCGGCACGGACGCCTCGCAGACCGGCCGCGAGCCGACCATCCTCAAGTTCGAAGAGGCGGTGCGCCTCCTCCTCTTGGGGTCCGGGGGCGGGATGCTCGTGGCGGGGATGCCGTTGGGGTGGCTGCCTGTCCTCGCGGCGGGAATCATTGCGCTTCTGGCGGCGCCAGCGGGATTTTCGCTGCTGTTGGTTCCGTATGCGGCGTTGAAGGCGGGCTTGGGAATCTTCCGCCGGTCGGCCGGCAAATCGGAGTCCGCGCTTCCTGCGGTTCGGCGCTGCCTCATCTCGCAGGGTCTGGGTCCGACCTTTTTGCCGTGGTGCCGATGGTGCGGCGTGTCGAGCATCCGCTCGTATTGCACGCTCCAGGCGTGTCTCGCGCTAGGGCTCCTGGTGGCGGTGACGTTCCTGTTGACGTCGGGGCTGGATCCGACGGCGGCGAAGGCGATCATCGCGGTCAGTCTGGTGGGCGTGGCGGGGATTGCGTTGGCGCTATCGGACGAGACGCAGGACCTGGTGCAGAACCTCGGGCGTCTGGAGGAACACCACCGGCACACGGAGGAGCGGTGTCAGTTCTTGAAGCGTCTGGCGCTGGCGAAGAGCGTCGAGGAGGCGGCCGACATTTCCGTGGGGTTCGTGCAGGCGTTGCTGGGGGCGAGGCGCGTCAGCCTGATGTTGCCGGAGGGAGGCAAACTGCGGATTGCGGCGTCGCGCGGGATCGCGCCGGAGGTGGTGCGCCAGGTGGCGGTGCCGGTGGGGGAACGGATCTGCGGGCGGGTGTTCGAGCAGGGCGGCCCGCTGGTGCTGGAGGAAAGCGCGGGGGAGGCGCCCGGCCAGGTGCTGGGGCTGAAAGGCCGGGGCAGTTCCGTGACGTACCCGATCATGTCGGCGCCGATGACGACGGCCCAGCGTCAGGTGGGGGTGCTGAACGCGACGGACAAGCCGGGCGGCCGGTTCTCGGAGCAGGACCTGGCGGACCTGGGGTTCATTGCGGAGGCGTCGGCGATCGGCCTGTCGAACCAGTTGGACCGGCTGGAACTGGAGCGCGTGGACTTCGAGACGATTCAGGCGCTGGCGACGACGGTGGAGGCGAAGGACACGTATGTGCATGGCCACTCGGAGCGGGTGCTGGCGTGGGCCCTGGCCACCGGCCGGGGGCTGGGACTGGAGGAGGAGCGGCTTCAGACGCTCTCGCGCGGGGCGGAGTTGCACGACATCGGGAAGTTGGCGATACCCGATCGGATTCTGCACGCGCCGCGCCGGCTGACGACGGAAGAGTGGGCGATCGTGCGGGAACACCCGACGCGCGGGGTGAGCCTGGTCCGGCACCTGGGGTTTCTGAGGCCGACGCACCCGGTCATTCTGCACCACCACGAGCGGCTGGACGGGTCGGGGTATCCCGAGGGTCTGCGGGGGGAGGGCATTCCGCTGGAGGCGCGGATCATCGCGGTGGTGGACGCGTACGACGCGATGACGAGCGTGCGGCCGTATCGGCGGCCCCTTTCGCACGAGGAGGCGGTGGAAGAACTTGTCCGGTGCTCGGGGGTCCAGTTCGATCCGCGATGCGTCGAGGCGTTCCTCAAGTATATCAGCCATGCGAACATGCCGCGGGATAGCCGCACAGACGCTGAAGCCGTGGTGCACTAGGCGAGGTTACATAAGTTTTGCACGGTGGGTTCGCCGCCCGCCTTGGCGGGCGCTCGGAACAGCCAGCGCCCCGCCCAGCCTTCGCCCTTTGGGCTGCGGCGGGTCTCCGCTGCGCTTCGACAAGCGGGGCGGCGAACCAGTCGCGGCGCGTCAGACGGGCGCGCGGGGCGAAAGGCGTCCCGGGGATTCACTTCGTTCATCCCCGGGCTTTGATGGCGGGCGCCGGGGCGCGGGCCATGGCGTCCCAGTCGGAGGTGTTAAACTTGCACCCCGGGTCGCTTCGGCGCAAATCGCGGAAATAGCCCCAGGCTCGTGCGCGGCAGCCGCCGCAATGGTATTTATAGTCGCAGATGCGGCAATGGCCGGTGCGGTCGTCGCGGTCGCGAAGCACTTCCATCACGGGATGGTTCCAGACGGTCTCGAACGAATCGGTCCTCAGGTTCCCCAGGCGGATGGGCATGAAGACGCAGGGGGTGGCGTCGCCGTCGGGTTGGACGGCCATGTAGCACCGACCTGCGCCGCATCCGCCGACGTATTTCGCCAGGATGCGGGTCATCCGTCCTCCGCCGTGGCCGTAGTGGCCGGTGTTGACGGGTCCGGCGGGGTCGCCGAGTTCCATGCATGCCCGGCCGTACTGGGGGGCGCTGGACATGATGCTGATGCGTCCGCCGGCGAGATATTCCTGGAGGGTGGCGAGCATCTGTTCGCGCTCGGCGGGGGAGAGGTCCTGGTCGGCGACATCGCGCGCGCGGCCGGTGGGGATAAAGTTGAAGGCGTAGAAGGTGTCGACGCCCTCGGCGATGCACCATTCGAGCATGGGTTCCATGTTGCCCAAGTTCCATCGGGTGACGGTCATGGCGACGCCGCACTTGATGCCGGGGGCGCGGACGACGTTACGGATGCCGGCGACGGCACGGTCCCAGAATCCCGGGCTTCCGCGCCAGGCGTCGTGGCGGGCAGGGTCGGTGGAGTCGAGGCTGATTTCGGCGTAGCGGATGCCGGCGGCGACCATCTCGGCGACCTTGTCGGGTGTGAGCAGGGTGCCGTTGGTGGCGACCGTCAGATGCAAGCCGAGGTCGGCGGCATAGCGTGCGACGGGGAGGAAGGCGGGGCTCAGGAGGGGTTCGCCGCCGGAGAAGGCGATCATGGCGACGTCGCGCCGGGCGAGGGTGTCCACGATGCGGCGCTGGTCGTCGAAGGGGAGTTCGTCGTCGGCCCGTCGGCCGGCGTCCTGGTAACAGTGTTTGCAGGCCATATTGCAGGCCTGGGTGAAGTTCCAGACGACCATGAGTGGCGCGACGAAGCGTTGGGGCTGGGTGAGGCCCAATCGTCCGACGCTGCGGACGGTGGCCACCAGGCCGTGGCGCGTCGCGGGGTTGCCGAAGACGCGGCGGCGGAAGGTTTCGCGCGACGAGCCGGTCTTTCGGCGGACGTACTCGGTTAAAGCATAGGGGATGGCGAAGTCGGGGCGCCACCAGCGCAAGGAGCCATCGGCATAGGCCTCGAAGAATCGGCCGAGCCAGCATTGGCCGTCCCGGGCGGACGGACCCCGGGCCGGGTCGGGGTCCTGGCGCGTCATCCAGCGAAAGAGGCGCTGGACGGCCGGGTGGGCGAGGAGGCGTTCGATTTTTTCGGGTTCGGGCATTGGACTCGAATATCGTACGCGCCCGCGCGCGGGGGGGCAAGGGGCGGTTCCATTGCGGATTGCCCTTCGAGAGCCTCAGGGCCCTGAGCAAGGTCGAAGGGCGGATTTCGGATCCGCCGTCGCCCTCTGGGCTATGGCGGGCAGGTTGCGGATTGAAACGACAAAACGGCGCACGGTTAGCCGCGACCCGAAGGGGAGCGGGGGATATTGCGTATTGCGGATTGAAAGACAAGGACGAACGGCAAGGGCATGTCGGGGTCAAAGCGCTTGATTTTGTGCCGCGGCGGGATATCCTGAAGACTTCGGTTGAAGAAACGCGGACTTGGCAGGCGAAGGGGTCAGCGTGGCGAAATCGCTTCTGGTGGTCGGTTCGATTGCGTTCGATTCGGTCCGGACGCCGCACGGCGAGGCGGAGGACGTTCTGGGCGGGTCGGCGGTGTATTTTTCGGTGGCGGCGTCGTTTTTCTCGCCGGTGCGGCTGGTGGGTGTGGTCGGCGAGGATTTTCCCGACGCGTTCCGCCAGGTCCTCCAGTCGCGCGAGATCGACACGGCGGGGCTCCAGGTGGTCGCGGGCGGGAAGACGTTTCGGTGGCGCGGATCCTACGAAGGGGCGATGAACGAGGCCCGGACCGACGAGGTGCATCTGAACGTTTTCGGGGACTTTCGGCCTGCGCTGCCCGAGGCGTTCCGCGATTCGCGCCTGGTGTTCCTCGCGAACGGAAGCCCGGTGACGCAGATGGCGGTTCTGGAGCAGGTCGAGAAGCCGGACCTCGTCGTCGCGGATACGATGAACCTCTGGATCCAGAACGAGCGTGAGGCGCTCGAGGCGCTCCTGGCGCGGATTGACGGCCTGGTGCTGAACGAGGGCGAGGCGCGGATGCTGACCGGCCGGCCGAACCTCGTCCGTGCGGCCGAGGAGGTTCTCGCGCTCGGCCCGAAGTTTGTGGTCGTCAAGAAGGGCGAGCACGGGGCGCTCCTCTTGGCGCGCGAAGGCGAGGGCGAGAGGATGGCCGAGGGACGACTCGTCTGCCCCCTGCCGGGGTTCCCGTGCCCGGAAGTGCGCGATCCGACGGGGGCGGGCGATTCGTTCGCGGGCGGCCTGATGGGGCACCTGGCGCGGATCGGCAAACACGACTTCGCCTCGCTTCGGCGGGCGATGGCCTATGGGACGGTCGTGGCCAGTTTTACGGTCGAGGATTTCAGTCTGCGGCGACTGGAGGGCCTCTCGCTCGAGGAAATCGAGGACCGGCTGCGGCAATACAGCGACATGTTGCGGCTGGGGTAGGGGCAACGCGGAACTCAAAAACAAGGCAACAGGCAACAACGTTCTCGCGGCGTGTGCTGTTAACGCCCGCAGATGAGTCCCGGTTTTTCGGGACGAATCTGCGGGACCTCTTCCGCGAAGGCGGAAGGGAAGCGGGCGATTGGAGATTGGAGAGTCAGGATTTGATATTTAAGATTTAAGATTTGAGATTGAACGTTGGGAGGCGGGCGGATGGCGAAGGCGGTTCGGACGTTCATCGCGATTGAGTTGCCCCAGGAGGTCCGCGAGTACCTCGAGTCGCGGCAAACGGATCTGGCGAACGCGGGCGGCGACGTGAAGTGGGTCCGCACGGACGATATTCACCTGACGCTTGTCTTCCTCGGCAACGTGCCGGTGGAGGAGATTGCCGCGGTGGCGGCGGCGGTGCGCGGGGCGGCGGCGTCGATGGGTCCGATTCGGCTCCGGGCGGGCGGGGCGGGGTGCTTTCCGCCTCACGGCAGGCCGAGGGTCGTCTGGATCGGCATCGAGGAGCCGACGGGTGCGCTCGCCCGGCTCCAGGGCGCCGTGGCCGGGGCGACGGAGCGGTTTGCCGAGAAACCCGAGCGGCGGGAGTACAAGGCGCACCTGACCGTTGGGCGCGTCCGCGGCGGGCGCGGGGCGGAAGAGTTGAGCGAGGCGGTGGCGGCGCTGGCGGACGCCAAAGGGCCGGAGTTCGAGGCGGCGGAGGTGGTGATCTTCGAGAGCGTTCTGGCGCGCGAGGGGCCGATGTACATGCCCCTGGCTCGGGTTCCGTTTGGAACGCCTGTTTGAACCGCAAAGAACGCAAAGAGCGCAAAGCAAGAACAGGGGAACGGCACGGGAAAAGAATCCACGGCGAGGACAAAGGGGAAAAAAGTGGAACAGCAAGAATCACAGCAACAACGACAAGGCGAGAAGCCGCAGAAGCGGGAGGATGCGCTTTCGAAGGAGATTATTGGGGCGGCGATAGAAGTGCACCGCCACTTGGGGCCGGGCCTGCTGGAATCGGCGTACGAACAGTGTCTGGCGCACGAACTGGCATCGCGAGGAATCCCATTTGAACTACAAAAGCCGGTGCCTGTCGTGTATAAGGGGATTCGTCTGGACTGCGGTTTTCGGCTGGACATGCTGGTCGCCGGAAACGTGGTGGTTGAAGTCAAGGCGGTGGAAGAACTGACGCCAGTGCACGAGGCCCAGGTGCTGACGTACCTGAAGTTGACGGGTTGCCGACTGGGCTTGCTCTTGAACTTCAACGAGCGGCGGATGGCGGACGGCATCCAGCGCGTCGTTCTGGGCCTTTGACCGGAGCAGGGCTTTGCGTTCTTTGCGTCCTTTGCGGTTAAAAAGGAGCGTACCGATGGCGAAGAAGAAATCGGAAAAGGGCGCGGTGGCGTACATCGAGGGCGTCAAGGAACGCCGGGCCACGCTGGAGCGCGTCGTCTCGCAGATCGAGAAGCAGTTCGGCAAAGGCGCACTGATGACGCTGAGCCCGGAGCAGCAGACGGCCGTGCCGTGCATCCCGACGGGGAGCCTGGGCCTGGACATCGCGCTCGGGGGGCGCGGCCTGCCGCGCGGACGGGTGGCGGAGTTCTACGGCCCGGAAGCGTCGGGGAAGACGACGCTGGCGCTCTCGCTTATCGCCAACGCGCAGCGGCTGGGGGGCGTGGCGGCGTTCATCGATGCGGAGCACGCCTTCGACGCGTCGTGGGCGAAGCGGATCGGCGTGGACCTCGTGTCGCTGCTCATCAGCCAGCCCGACACGGGCGAACAAGCGCTCGAGATCTGCGACCTCCTCGTGCGCAGCGGGGCGGTGGACATCGTCGTCATTGACTCGGTGGCGGCCCTCGTGCCGCGCGCCGAAATCGAAGGCGAGATGGGCGCCCAGCACATGGGCCTTCAGGCGCGGCTCATGAGCCAGGCGCTTCGGAAACTCACCGGCTCCATCGCGCGGAGCCGGACGGCCGTCGTCTTTCTGAACCAGATGCGGATGAAGATCGGCGTGATGTTCGGCAACCCGGAGACGACGCCGGGAGGGCGGGCCCTGAAGTTCTACGCCAGCGTGCGGATCGATCTGAGGCGGATCCAGGCGATTAAGAGCGGCGAGCGCGTCATCGGCAGCCGGACGCGCGCCAAGGTCGTCAAGAACAAGGTCGCCCCGCCGTACCAGAACGCCGAGTTTGAAATCCTCTTCGACCGCGGCATCAGTTACGAGGGGGACCTGCTGGACCTGGCGACCGAGACGGGCGTCATCGAAAAGACGGGCGCGTGGATGTCGTACGGAGACGTTCGCCTCGGCCAGGGTCGGGAATCGGTCCGGCAATTCATCGAACAGAATCCGGACCTGGCGGCCGAGATGCGCGAGAAGGTGATTGCCGCCAAGGGCGCAGGAGTGGTGGGCAAGGCCGGTGCGGCAGCGGCCGGCGAGTCGGCCGGGGAGAGCGAGGCCGACGCGGGCGAATCGGAAGGCGAGTAAACGCCCCGGGAGATCGCGATGAAGGGTCCGAAAGTCTGTCTGGCGGCGGCGATCGGCGCCGCGCTCGTCGCGCTGGCGGCGGGCGGGGCGCGAGCGGCCCCGGCGACGGAGACGCCTGACCGCGCGGCGGCGCCGAGCACGATGGACGTTGCGCGCGGCGTCGAGCAGGCCATTCAGCGGGCGGCCGAACGCGTCGGCCCGGCGGTCGTCAACCTGGGCGTCGTCCGCGAGATGGCGGCCGGGCCCTGGAGCGAGGAAGGCGGCGCCATTCCGGACGGGCTTCCCGACGAGTTGCGCGGGCGCATGCGCGAGTATTTCGATGAACTGCGCCGCCGCGGCGAGCGCCAGCCGTTCCGCGCCCAGGGGAACGGCTCCGGGTGCGTCATCTCCGAGGACGGGTTCATCCTGACGAGCGAGCACGTCGTCCGCGACGCCACCGAAATCATCGTGACGCTGGCGGGCGGAAAACATTACCGGGCCCGCGTCGTCGGGTCCGACCCGCGGCGGGACCTGGCGGTGATCCGCATCGAGGCGACGGTTCTGCCGGTGGCGGAACTCGGCGACGCCTCGGGCCTGGCGCGCGGGCAATTCGTCATCGCGCTCGGGAGCCCGTTCGGTTTCGGGCGCGACGGCCAGGCGAGCCTCTCGTTCGGCATCGTGAGCGCGACGGAGCGGGCGATTCCAGGCGTCGGGGCCGAACTCGACCGCTACTACGGAAACCTGATCCAGACGGACGCGGCCATCACTCCGGGCAACTCGGGCGGACCCCTGGTGGACCTGGAGGGAAGAGTCGTCGGCGTCAACGCCGTCATCTCGAGCCGCGGCGGGACGAGCGAAGGCGTCGGCTTCGCCGTCCCCATCAACGAGCAGACGCGGGCGATCATCGAACGTTTGAAACGCGGCGAAGCGATCGTTTACGGATTCCTCGGCATCGAGATCTACGAGGTGACGGAGGTCGAGGCATTGGAGTTCGGCGCCGAGGCGGGGCGGGGGGCGTTCGTCTCCAGCGTCCTCGCAGATACGCCCGCCGC
>JAPLMM010000155.1 GCA_026387035.1 Planctomycetota bacterium | reverse complement strand
AGAATCGCCCCCACCTGCCGGCGCAGGCACGTCGAGCGCCGCGACACCTCCTCGGCGATCGCCATGAAATATTCATCCCAACTCGGTCGGCTCATGACGAGGTACGGTAGCGAGCGGGGGGGCAAAAGTCAAGCGGCCGCGATACCATACAAAGCCCAGGGATGCCAATCCCTGGGCTTCTTTGGCGTGGAGAGGCGATAACCGGCCTACGGCAGGATCACGACACCCTGCCGGCCGCCGACCTTCACGGGAAGGAACCGCCGGACCCCGTCCGCCGCGGCCGGCTCCAGCGGCGCGAGAACCACGGCCGACGGCGCCGCCTCCGCCCGGATACCCGCCGACGGATACGCCCTCGCCAGGAGCGCCCGGTGCACGGCGAGCCAGTGTTCGGCCGACCGCGCATCCGCCGGCCGGCGGCCGTCGGCAATCAGGATGGCCACCAGGGCCCCATCGTCCCGCACGGCGGCCAGGGGCGGCGCGTCCGGTTCGTCCACCTCCACGCGCAGGACCAGGCGGCACCGCTCGCCCAGGAGAGCGGGGACTTGGGCCTCGACGGCGGCGAAAAGGGCCTCGCGGTCGTGCGGATGCCAGAGGCCGACAACGGCAGTGGTCGAAGGGGATTGCGGATTTCGGATTGCGGATTGCGGATTAAACGGAAACGGCGAAAACGGCATACCCTCGACCGCGGCCGCGGCTAGGGCGGACCAGACCCGGCCGGACGGCGCCCCGGCAAAGAGGTGAAGCGGCTCGGTCGGCAGCGCCGCGCCGCTCGCGCCCGCGAGGAACCCTTGAATCGCCACGTCGCAATCGAGGAATCGCCGCGCCGCCCGCGCGAACCGCTCATGCAGACAGCGGACCTCGCGCCCTCCATCCGACCCGACGACAAAGAGGGCGGCGCCAGCGGAGGCGGAGCGCCCCGCAAGCGGGGCGGCGAACCAAGTTTTCAGTTCGCGATAGGTTTCGACGAGGCTCTAGGCGTCGGGCGTCGCAACGAAAACGGCGGAGCGGACGGCCGGCGCCAGGTCCGCCGGAACCGCGATCACGCTGTCCAGAATCGCCAGGCCGACCTGGTCGCACCGGCCGGCGATGCCGGCGGCGTTCTCGCCCATGTCCGCGGAAGCCAGGTAGGACTGCGGGCCCAGCCGGCCGCACGCCGGCTCCCCCAAAAGGTGCGCGTCGGCCCGTCCGTTCTCGAAGAGGAACACGGCGGCGGGCGCCGAGTGCGGCGCGAGTTCATGGGCCACCGCCAGGGCCGTCCGCCGGCGCGCCGAAGGCTCCACGCCCGCCATCGCCAGAACGTAAAGCCCGCGGATGGCTTTTGGCGGCGCGGCGGGGGGCGGAGCATGTTCGGCGATGCGCTCGTCGTCCGGCGACAGAAGGACGTCGCAGAGCGCGTCGAAGCCGCGCCGTCCCGGCGCGCCGGGATCGGGCGCCCGGCTTCCGGTGAACCGCCGCGGTCCTGCCGCCGAAACGATTTCAAACCCGCTCATGGTTGTAGGTGCGCCCCGGAGATTTCCACCACGCTATTCAGTTCGCCGTAGGGATTGTTCTCGACGTACGGATTGGCCGGGTCGCTCACCCACCGGCCGTCGATGACCAAGCGGTACGCGTACCGTCCGGGCGGCAGGCGGAACTCCCGCTCCCACACGCCGTCCACCTCGGTCGGGCACATCTCGCCGTCCAAGTCGCCTGGGCGCCAGGCGTTGAAGTCTCCCGCGATCCGGACGTGCCGGGCGCCCGGGGCGTGGCAGACGAACCGCACGCCGCCCTCGATCAGAATCGCGCCGTAAACCATCTCGAGGCGTTCGGCCAGTTGCTGCTCCTCCTGCTCTTCCTGCCGCACCTCGGCGCGGGCGGCGCCTTCGAGCGACAGTTGCAGGTCGGCCGAGAGAAGTTCCTGGGCCAGCGCCCGATAGTCCTCGTGCGCGGGCGACTGGGGCAGAAACTCCGAGATGGGGCTCCCGCGCGCCGCCGATTCCCTCAGTTCCGCGCCGAAACGGATGACCGTGGCGAGAACCATCGGGCCGTACTGCTCGCGCAGGTCGGCCAGGGCCCGGCGCATCGACCGCGCCCGCGCGTCGTACATCGTCGCCAGGACGTGCACGGCCCGCTCGGTGCCGGTCCGTTCGGCCAGGCGGTCGATCGTCTCCAGCGTGTGGCCCAGGCCGTGCAGGCTGAAGAACCCCAGGTCCACGGGGATCAGGACTTCGGTGGCGGCCCAGAGGGCGTTGATCGATAGGAGCCCGAGGCCGGGACCGCAATCGACCACGATGACGTCGTACCGGTCTTCGGCCTCGGCGATAACCCGCGCGAGGCGTTTTTCGCGCCCCTCGGTTCCGGCCAGGGTCTGCTCGAGGCTCGCCAGGCCGACGGAGGACGGCGCCAGATAGTAGCGCTCGAAGATTTCCCAGGCGATGTCCGCGAGAGCCAATGGCTCCCGCTCGCCGCCCGCCTTCGCCAGAACGTCCCACGTGCTCAGTTCCACCTCGTCTTCGCGCACGCCGCAGCCGACCGTCGCATGGGACTGCGGGTCCATGTCCACCAGGAGCACGCGGTGCCGTTCGTTGGCGATCGTTCCGGCCAGGTTGATGGCCGTCGTCGTTTTCCCGCACCCGCCCTTGTGGTTGAAGATGGTGATGACGCGCATCGCATTCCTCCTCGGCGCCTCGTTTGGGCACGGACCTGTCGGCCCGCTCTTCGAGGCGCGCTCTCGCCCGGGGCGCCCTGTGGAAGCGCCCACCGTATTCGTCGGTCCGAGGGGGTTGCCGGCTTTAGAAAACTTATCGGACCGTCCTCTCCCGCCTTACCATGCCGTGGCGGGGAACGTGGCCGCGACCAGAAGGTCGCGTCTCGAACGACATCGCGCCTTGGTCATTGTTGTTTGTCGTTTGCCGTTTGCCGTTTGCCGTTTGCCGTTTGCCGTTCCCCAGTCTCCGCTGTTCTCTGCGCTCTCTGCCCCGGCGCGCCGGGGTTGAAAACCCGCCTTGACTTCGGCGGGGCGGTCCTATAGATGTTTCCGAAAAACACCATTCGTCCTTCAATCGGGACGCCATCGTAACCCCTTGCATAATAATTAGTTACATCCATTTCAGGCCCGAGGCGACCCTGAGGCGTTGCGTTACGGAAACATCGCGCGGCCAAGAAACGCGATGGATTGAAGCGATTCCGAAAAATCGTGTGCCGCTAACTCCATGCCCCACAAAGGTTTACAATCGCCTAGCGTTTTTTTTGGAATTGGTTTGGTCCTTTGGCATAGCCCTTGCTCTGTAAGCAAATGAAGGCGCGTTCTTTAATGGCATCGCTTGCGATTCACGCACAGCCCTCCCCCGGGTGCGACGGCTTCACAGGCGCTTTGCCACACAACCCCCTTAACTCCAATTAAGGAACGCGCCTCTCTTTGAGAATAACCGCCCTTCGGGGCGTTAACGGACTGTACGTTGCGGGGTTGTACGTTGCGGGGATCTGGTAGGAGGGTCCGGACGCACGTCTCTGCCAACCGTTCCTTCACACACCCTCGGGTTTCCGAGGCAAGGGGGCAAGAGATTAAGTGACGGACCAACCAGACCGGTGAACCTTAACTAGCCGTTTATCCCCGCAACACGGGCAAGGTCTCCCCTCCGGACCTTGCCCACTTTTTTGCGCCGGCCCATCCATTCGGGTGTGGCACGGCGGGCCTTGCCCCGCCGTGCGCCTCGCACGGCCGGACAAGACCGGCCGTGCCACACGAGGTAGATGTTGCGCCTTCGGCAGGTGCCAGAAAATCCTGGCGCGCCCCCACGAACAAATCTCAGGGAACTTCCGGCCCCGCCCCCGTGTCTAAGAAATCGGAAAGTCCCATTGGTTGGAGGGCGTTGGTCATGGCACGGCAATCTCGCCTCCCGGCAGCGTTGGCGGCCCTGGGCATCTTCGCGGTCGGTTCGTGGGCCGCGGCCTCGTACGTTGAAGAGGAGTTTTCGCCGGGCGAGTCCCCTGCCCGCCCGATCATCGCTCCGGGAGCGCCGCACGTCCCGGAACTGGCGCGGTATCTGGAGCGCCTCGACCTCGCCGAGCCGCTCGTCTGCGGCCGGCTGGCCGTGGTCCCCGTCGTGCTCGGCGCCGGCAGGCTCCAGGGCGCCTGGCTGACGATGGACCGGGCTATCGCCGAGAACGTCCTCGTCGTCACGGAAAAGGGGGGCGGGTCCGTGCCGGTCGTCGTCGTCGAGAACCGAAGCGCGACGCACCACGTGTTCATCCTGGCCGGCGAGGTGGTGACGGGCGGCAAGCAGACGCGGACCGTCCGCCAGGACGTCGTCCTCGCGCCGGGCCAGCAGGCGGACCTCGGCGTCTTCTGCGTCGAGGCGCATAGGTGGAGCGGAAAGTCCGAGTTCGCCGCGAGCGGCCTCCTCGTGCCGCAGTCCATCCAGAAAGAAATGCGCAAGGGCGCCGACCAGTCGGCCGTCTGGACCGAGGTGGCGCGGAACAACTCGGCCCTCGGCACGGAGAACGCGACGGGCAGCCTGGAGGAGGGCCTGAAGGATGCGAAGGTGCAGCGTCGGCTGGCCGAAGTCCGCGCGACGATCGTGCCGGAGGTTCCGGCCGGCAGCGTGGGTTTCATTTTCGTGGACCGTCTGGAGCGGCGTGCCATCGGGGCCGAGTGCTTCGGCCGGTCGGACCTGGCCCGCGCGCTGCTGCCGAAACTCGTCGATGCCTATGCCGTGGACCTCGTCCTTCGGCGCGAAGACAAGGGCCTGCCGATGGTCGATGCGAAGGCCCTGGCCGCCGCGTTCCTGGCTCAAGTCCGCCGTGCCGGAAGTTCACGGGCCTCGACGCCGGGCTCCGGCTCGGGGATACAGACGCGCGCGGCGGGCCTGGTGGGCGACGGCGTCAGCCTCGGCAGCGACGTGGTCCACTACGGTTGCCAGGTTGACGAACGGATCGCGCCCGGGCCGAAACCGATGGTCCCCCAACGGAATGAAAACGAATGAGAAAGGAACTGCCGATGAATCGTGCAAGAGCGCTTGGATGGGCCGCTTCGCTTCTGCTTGTCCTCGTGGCCGCTGTTGAAATGCGCGGGGCGGGGCTGCTCGTGCCGGAGGACAAGAGCCTGCCGCCGCTCGCCGTCAAGTACCTGCGCGTGGACGTGCGGGTCGAGAACCAGGCGGCCGTGACGCACGTCGTCCAGGAGTTTCAGAACTCGACGGACTCGAACCTGGAGTGCACGTACATTTTTCCGCTGCCGAAGGGCGCGGCCGTCAGCGACTTCGCGATGTACGTGGGCGGCAAGCGGACGAAGGGGGAACTGGTGGAGAAAGAAAAGGCCCGCCAGATCTATGAGGAGATCGTCCGGCGGACGCGGGACCCCGGCCTGCTGGAGTACATGGACGGGAGCCTGCTGCGAATGCGGATCTTCCCGGTGCCGGCCAAGGGGACGCAGAAGGTCGAAGTCGAGTACGCGGAAATCGTGCCGATGGACGGCGGGCTGGCGGAATATGTCTTCCCGCTGCGGACGGGGGACAAGGCGTCGGCGACGCTGGAGGACTTCACGGTGGCGGTGCGCGTGAAGAGCGAAACGCCGCTGAAGAACGTCTATAGCCCGACGCACGAGGTGGGCGTCTCGAGGCCGAGCGACTTCGAGGCCGTCGCCGGCGTCGAGACGAAGGCCGCCGTCCTGGACCGCGATTTCCAACTCTTCTGGACCGTGGACAAGAAGGACTTCGGCCTCAGCCTGATAACGTACCGTCCGGACCCGAAACAGGCGGGCCTCTTCCTGATCCTGGTGAGCCCGAAGAGCGAGGTGAATGCGGAGGAGCGCGTGCCGCGCGACGTCGCCTTCGTCCTCGACACGTCCGGCTCCATGAAGGGCGAGAAGATCGAACAGGCGAAGAAGGCCCTCAAGTTCTGCATCGGGGAACTCGGGAAGGACGACCGCTTCGCCATCGTCCAGTTCTCGACGACCGCCCAGACGTTCGAGCCAGGCTGGACGCGCGCCGACGAGGCCGCGAAAAAGAAAGCCTGCGCGTGGATTGACGGGTTCGAGGCCGCTGGCGGCACGAACGCCGGCGAATCGCTCGAACGCGTCTTCGCCCTCCCGATTGAAAAGAACCGCCCGGCGACGATCCTCTTCGTGACGGACGGCCGACCGACCGTCAACGTCACCGACCCGGAAGCCCTCTCGAAACTCGTCAAGGAAAACAACAAGGGGAACCTGCGGATCTTCACGTTCGGCGTGGGCGACGATGTGAACACGCACCTGCTGGACCGCATGAGCGACGAGACGGGCGGCCTGCCGGAGTACGTCCGCGGCGGCGAGGCGATCGACGGCAAAGTGACGCGTCTGTTCACGAAGATGAGCCACCCGGTCCTCACGGACCTGGCGATTGAGATCCCCGGCGTGAAGGTCACGGAGATGTATCCGAAGCAGTTGCCGGACCTCTTCCGCGGGTCGCAGGCGGTGCTGGTCGGCTCGTACGAGGGCGCGGGCGACTCGGTCATCCGCCTACGCGGCCGCGTCGGCGAGAAGAAGGAAGAGTTCGTTTACGAGGGGACGTTCCCCGAGAAGTGCACCGACCGGTCGTTCATCGGCCCCATCTGGGCACACCGCAAGATCGGGTATCTGCTGGACCAGATCCGGCTGCACGGCGAGAACAAGGAACTCAAGGACGAAGTCATCCGGCTGAGCCTGGCCTACGGCATCGAGACGCCGTACACGAGTTACCTCGTGTTGGAGAACGCGCAGCAATACAAGCAATACGGGTTGGCGGTCGGTGGCGCGCCACCGGTCGCCGGGGTGCCGACCACTTCGCCGCGGCCTGCGTTGGCGCCGGCGGCGGACTCGGCCCGGCTCGAGAAGGCGACCAACCGGGTCGAGCGGGAGTTCAGCAGCGTGGGGCGTTCCTCGAGCGGCGGAGCGGCCACGCCCGGGGCCGGGGCCCCCGCGGCCGCGGGCGTCGGCGGCGGCGGCCCGCCGTACTCATCCGGCGGTTCTGTCGCCGGGTTCCGCGCCGGCGAGGAAGACCTCAGGAAGGCCGACACGGGCGCCAAGGCGGTGGACATCGCCCAGAACATTCAGCGTCTGCGTCAGGCGGAGAACTACGGGCGCGACATGCGCGGCGTGCAGAACGTGCAGCAGCGCGGGAACCGGCAGGTGGCGAACTATCGCGGCGTCTGGGTGGACGACCAGTTCCAGGGGACCGAGAAGGTGACGAAGGTCCGCTGGGGCTCCAACGCCTACTTCCGCCTCGCGCGGGAGCGGACGGACCTC
>JAPLMM010000154.1 GCA_026387035.1 Planctomycetota bacterium | reverse complement strand
GCAGATGCTGGACGACGTGTGGCCGGAGGGCCAGCCGTACTTCTGGCCGTTCGGGGCGCGGTCGTCCATAGCGACCTTCAGGGCCAGGGTCGAGGTGTTGGTGACGATGAGCGCTTCCAGGAGCACCTTGCTCAGTTCGTGATGGCGTGCGTCGCGCTGCTGGACCGCCGCGAGGTACCACGTGCCGCCGATCAGAAAGTGCAGGCCCGGGTTGCCGATGATGGTTCCGAAATCGTCGGTTTCAGCGAGGCTCGAATCGTTGTCCTCGAAATAGTGGCGGACGTCCTCGTCCCAGTTGTGGCGGACGATGCGGTCCACGCCGAACGCCGCCCCAAGAATCAGGAGGTTCTCCGGCTTGCCGAACGTGTGGACGAATCCGCGGCCGACGGCCGCCGGGCCCTCGCGAATGTCGGCCTTGAGGATTTCGCCGAACGTCTTGCCCTCGATCAGCTCGAAGGCGGGCATCGCGGCCTCGGGGGCATTTCCTTCACCGCCGGCCGGTTCCGTCGCCCCCTCCTCTCGCGGAGCGAAGAAGAGGCAGGTCCCCAGCCGTCCGCTGGCGAGGGCCGACCGACCCGGCGCCGGCCGCGCTTCGGCTTCCGCCGCCGCCAGGAGGCGCGCGTGCGTGACCTCGGCCTGACGCACGAGCGCCGTATCCCGCCCGCAGCCGACGGCGGCCACTAGGACGGCCCCGAGTGCACCAGCGACGCGAAAAGGCGCCGTTCGCATGAGAAAAGTCCCTCCGCAGGACGCCGGCCTATCGGCCGGCAACTTTCAACCGATTGAGGACCTCGCGGCGATATTCATCATTGGCCACCCGCCCGCCGCGGTTCGGATATTTTGCGCGGATCATTTGCTCGACGTCTCCGACGCGGGCCTCCGGATTCGGGTGCGTGCTCAGGATCTCCGGGGCCCTGGGGCCGCCCATCGAGACGAAGACGCCGAGAAGATTCGCCATCTCGCGTGGATCGTATCCCGAGGCCGCCAGATAATCCAGGCCGAAGCGATCCGCCTCGCTCTCCATGCCGCGGCTGTACTTGAGGTTGACGAGGCCGACGACGACCTTGGCGAGGTCCTCCGCCTGGGTCGCCATCTGGGCGCCCTTTTCGGTGCGTCCGGCCGCGGCCGCAGCCGCCGCCAGAAGGACCTGGATGCCCATCTGGCGGCTGATCTGCTGGCTCCCGTGGCGGGAGTTGATGTGGGTGATTTCGTGAGCGAGGACGGCGGCCAACTGGCCCTCCGTCTTCAGGTTTTTGAGCAGCGCACGCGTGACATAGACAGGCCCGCCCGGCAAGGCGAACGCGTTGACGACGTCGCTGTCGAGCACGGTGAACTGGTACGGAAGTTGAGGCAGGTCGGCGTGCCGAACCGCCCCGGCCACGCGCTGGCCGACCGCTCGCGCGTAGGCCTGGACCGGCAGGTTGTCGAGCGGGTTGCCGAATTCCTTTTCGAGTTCGGGGGCGGCCTCTCGCCCCAGCGCGATCTCCTGGTCCCATGAGAGCACGATGAAGGCGCGCTTGCCCGTCGTCGGGACGCGCTGGCACGCCAGCGGCGCCGCCGCTACCGCCCCGAGCGCCGCTGCCAGCAGGCACGCTAACGCCATCCGTTTCATTGCCGTTCACTCCGCGACAGCGTTCGCCGTTTTGTCGTTTCAATCCGCAATCCGAAATCCGAAATCCGAAATATCACCTACGACGTCGCCGACACGTACGCCACCCGCAACTCGTACAGGATCGTGTCGAGCAGCCGTTTCTCCTCGTCCGAAAGGTTGCCCTTGGTCTTCTCCTCCACCACGGCCAGGAGGTCAATGTGATGTTTCGCCAGGTCCAGGTTCTGGATGCTCCGGCCGGAGCGCGGGTCGCGCTCACTGGACATGAAGAAGGCGGCCTGGGTCGCCAACGTCTGGACGAGGGTCGAGAAACTGGCCTCGGGCATCCGACCCGCGCGCTCCGCGCGGGCGGCCCCCGGGGCGGCCGGGCCCCCGCCCTCGACCTCGCGGGCGAGGCGCTCCTTCTCGGCCTGGGCCTGCTTTTTCCAGTCGGCGTCCACATGAATCCTGGACTCGCCGGCCGGCGGACCATTCGGTTCGGGCTTCCCCTCGGGTTTCTGCTTCTCGTCAGCCATGGTTTCCCTCACTTCCACCCTGGTCTGTGCGCTTAAAGCGCACGATCGTGCGCACTATGAGAACGCCTTGGCCGGTTCCGCGGGGCCGACGGCCTCGTGGCCCAGCGCCGCCGCCACCAGGCCCAGGAAGAACGGGCTCGGCCTGAGCGGCCGGCTCGTGAACTCCGGATGCGCCTGCGTCGCCACAAAGTACGGATGGTCCGGCAACTCGAGGATTTGCATGATCGGCCGGCCCGGGGTCTTGCCCGAGAAGACCATCCCTCCCCGCTCGAGCCGCTCGACGTACTCCGGGTTGACCTCGAACCGGTGGCGGAACCGGAGCCGCGCCGTCGCCGCGCCTCCGAACATTTTCGCGGCGAGCGTCCCCGGGCGGATCTCGACGTCCTTGCCGCCCAGCCGCATCGTCGCCCCGAGATCCTTCACCTTCTTCTGCTCCGGCAAAAGGTCGATGACGGGGTGCGGCGTGTCGGACCGGACTTCGGTCGAGTGGGCGCCCGCCAGGCCGCACACATTCCGCGCGAACTCGACGACGGCCAGTTGAAGGCCGTAGCACAGGCCGAGATAGGGGATGAAGTGCTCGCGGGCGTAGCGGATGCAGGCGATTTTTCCCTCGGCTCCGCGCGTGCCGAACCCGCCCGGGACGATCATGCCGTCGACGCCCGCCAGGGCCTTCGCCGCCCCCGCCTCCGTCAGGTCCGTCACGTCGATCCAGCGGATGTCGGCCCGCGCCTGATGGTCGGCGGCGGCGTGCTCGACGGCCTTGATGAGGCTCGCGTAACTGTCGCGGACGGCGGTGTACTTGCCCGTGATGGCGATCGCGACCTCGTGCTTCGGCTCGCGGATGCGTCGGCAGAAGTCGTCCCACACGGCCGAGGCCTTCTGCTCGGCCCGCGGATTCACCCGGTCCATGAGGTCCAGCAGGTGGACCACCTGGGAGTCGAGGTGCTCGCGCTGCATGCGGGGCGGGATGAGGTAAATCGAAGGCTCGTCGTGCATCGAAAAGACGCGCGACATCGGGACGTTTGTATAGATGGAGATTTTTTCTCGCACCTTGTCGGTCACCGGGTTGGACGCCCGGCAGGCGATGATGGCCGGCTGGATGCCCATCTCCATGAGCCGCCTGATCCCCAGTTGGGCGGCCTTGGACTTCTGCTCGCCGAGGATCTGCGGCTCCAGCACCAGCGTCAGGGCGACGAAACAGACGTTCCCCTGCCCCTCCTCGTACGCCAGTTGGCGCATCGCCTCGATGTAATAGACGTTCTCAAAGTCGCCGGCCGTCCCGCCGATCTCGACGAACACGACGTCGGCCCGCGTCTCGATCGCCAGACGCCTGAGTTTCGCCTTTACCTCGCCCGTGACGTGAGGGATGATCTGGACGTCGCGTCCCAGGTACTCGCCGCGACGCTCGCGCTCCAGCACCGCTCCCAGGAACTGGCCGTTGGTGCCGAAATGGTCGCGCGTCAGGTCCTGGTCGAGCATCCGCTCGTACGTCCCCAGGTCCATGTCGCATTCCATCCCGTCGTCCAGGACGAACACCTCGCCGTGGCGGTAGGGGTTCAGCGTGCCGGAATCGACGTTCAGATACCCTTCGAGTTTGATGGGGGCGACCCGGAGGCCCTTGTCCTGGAGCAACTTGGCGAGACTGGCGGCGAAGATGCCTTTCCCCAGGCCGCTCATCACGGTCCCGAAGACGGCGACGTACTTGGTGCGCCCGACCTGGTAGCCTTCCGGCATCGGGCTGAAAAACTCCGTCTCGGTCGTCTGCCCCGCGATCTCCTGCATCAGGCGCTGGCCTTCCATCCCCGTCCCCTACCTTTTGCGGCGCTTGCCGTAGCGCGAGACAAACGCGGCATAGTCCTCGGGCGTGTCCACGCCCACCGGCCGATGGTCCGTCACGAGTACGCGGATCCGCCGTCCGTGCTCGAGCCACCTGAGTTGCTCCAGCCGCTCGGTCCGTTCGAGCGGCGTCTGCGGCATGAGGGCGAAGGCGCGGAGCGCCTCGGCCCGAAATGCGTAGATGCCGAAATGCAGGAGGAGCGGCGCCCGGCGCGACGCTTCGCCGTCGCGCGCGGCGGGAATCGGGGCGCGCGAAAAGTAAAGCGCGTCGCCGCCAGTGGCGAGGACGACCTTCACGGCATTCGGGTCGGCCGCATCCTCGGCGGCGAGCGGACCGGCCAGCGTCGCCAGTTCAATCCCAGGATCCTTCTGCATCTCGTCCACGAGGCGGTCCAGAAGCGCGGGGTCGAGTTCCGGCTCGTCACCCTGGAGGTTGATGACGATTTCGGCGTCGGGGAACGCCTCGGCCGCCTCCGCCACACGGTTGGTGCCGCACGGATGGTCGGAGCGAGTCATGACGGCCCGGCCGCCGAACGCTTCGACGGCGGCGCGGATCCGCTCGTCGTCCGTCGCCACGACCACGGCATCGACGCGCTTGGCGCGGGCCGCCGCCTCATACACGTGCTGGATGAGGGGTTTACCGGTCTGGGAGGCGAGAGCCTTCCCGGGGAATCGCTTGGACCCGTATCGGGCAGGTATCACACACAAAACGCTCATTCGCGTGCGCCGAAACAAAGACCGGGAAACCGCGGGGGGAATGCTGCCCGACCCAAAGCCTAGTCGGCCGGCGTCCTCGTGTCAAGCCGAAACGCGGATTTGTTGTACGGCGTCAGTTACGGTTGGTCCGGGGATTATGTAGCGCGGGGCCGCGCCAGAGGCGGGCAAGCCCGCCAGAGGCGGGCAAGCCTTATGCCCCGCGCGGCCCTAGAGCGGGGGATAAACCTTGGCCGCCTGTGGCGGCCCCCGCGCTACAGTCGGCAAGGCAAGGCGGCGATCACGCCTTCTCGCCGTCACCGGGGACGGCGCATGTTTCGACCTTCCACTTCCGCGGCTCGGGCGAGTGCAGATAGGCATCGATGTCGCGAGCGGCGGCCTGGCCGGCGCCCATCGCGCTGATGACGG
>JAPLMM010000153.1 GCA_026387035.1 Planctomycetota bacterium | reverse complement strand
GATGATGAACTTCGGCGTCGGGGTGTCGGGGTCGCCGATCCCCAGGTTGATGACGGGCCGCCCGGCCGCGATCGCCGCCTTCTTCTTGCGGTCGATCTCGGCGAAGAGATACGGGGGCAGGGCCTTCAGCCTGTCACTCCGCGTTTGCATCCCGGGCGAATCCTTTCGCGTTTTGTCTGCGAGTTTTCCGACCCGTCGGCATTCATTAGCAGACCGTGAAGTGGCTTGCAAGGGCTATCTCGCCCGCCCTGTCAGGGACACCACGGCAGGCGAAGGACGGCGCGCCGGCATCGCGGCGAAAAGATGACGCGCGCCTTGAGGAACTTCCGCCGGACGCGGCGCGCGAGGCGACGGAACACTTTCTCATAGTTCCTCGCCGGCTGATTTCCTCCGACCGCTTCTCCCGCGGCCGCGCCGCTTTCGAGGGCAAACGAAATCCCCTCGCCGCTCGACGGGCTCACGAGACCCGCCGCCTCGCCTGCCAGCAGGACCGGCCCCGCGCCGCCGAAAAGTTCCCTCCTCGCGCACGGGCGCCCGAGCCCCCGCGCCGACCGCTCGAGGATTTCGCCCCCGAGGGCTAGCGACTCGCGCACCCGGGCCAGGAGGTCTTCGAAGCGCCGGCGGGCGCCGTGCGGATCGCCGAATGCGCTCCCGACGAGGACGGCCCCCGGCTTCGGAATGGCCCACGCGTAGAAGTCCGTGTGCCGGCTCGAAAAGAAGACCTCGTGCGCGTCGAGGTTTTTACCGGCCGCCAGGCTCACCTGGATGGCCAGCGCGGTCCGCGGCCCCGGTCGTTCCGGGAACACCGTGCGCCGCACGGCTGAGCGCGCGCCGTCGGCCCCAACGAGGAGCCGCGCCGAGAGGCTCTCCGTCTTGCCGTCCCGCACCACGTGGACCACGACGCGGCCGGGTTCGCGTTCCAGCCCGGCGAAGTGTGCGTGCGGCAGGAACTCGGCCCGCCGGCGCGCTTCCTCGAGCAACCAGGCGTCCAGTTTCGCACGGTCCACGTTCCAGTAGCGCCGCCGGTAAGTTTGTTCCAGGCCCGAGTCGAGGTCGCGAACGTGGACCCTTTGCGGGGCGGGCTGCACCCGCACGGTTTCTGGCAGGTCGAGCCCGAGGCGCGCGAGGGCCCCCTGGGCGTCCGGCGCGAGCAGGCCGCCGCAGCACCGTCCGTCGGCTGGATCGCCGCGGTCCACAAGAAGCGCCCGCGCGCCGGCGGGCAATCGCATGGCGGCCGCACACCCGGCGGCCCCCGCCCCCACGATGATGACGTCGAAGTCCGTGCCCGCCAAAGGTCCTCCTTGAACGCAAGCGCGAAGACAGGACCACGCCAATGTAACCGTTCCGGAGGAGCCGGTAAACGTTTTAGCGGGGGTCGTTCCCGGCCCGCGCCCTTTCTTGCGCCAGGTTGACTTTTGTCAAATGCGCGCCGCCCGCGCGAGCAAGCCAAAAGGCCGTCTCACACGGACGGCGCCGCCGCTGGTATAATGAGGCGCGGCATCCAGAGTCCCGGCGAGAGGCGGCCATGACGGATCAGGAACTTCACGTTGTGACCGGGGCGTTCGGGTACTCCGGCAGGTGCATCGCCGAGCGACTCCTGGATGCGGGGCACAGCGTGCGGACGCTGACGGATTCGCCTCATCGCGCCAACCCGTTCGGTGGGCGCGTCGAGGCCCAGCCGTTCCACTTCGACGAGCCGGCCCGCCTGGTGGAGGCGCTTCGGGGGGCACGCGTCCTCTACAACACCTACTGGGTCCGGTTCAATACGCGCGAGTTTACATTCGCCCAGGCGGTGCGCAATTCGCGTACGCTCTTCGCGGCGGCTGAGGAAGCGGGTGTCGGTCGCATCGTCCACGTCAGCATCACGAACCCGTCGGAGGATTCGCCGCTGGAGTATTTCCGTGGCAAGGCCGAGGTCGAGCGGGCCCTGGTCGAGTCGGGCCTGCCGCACACGATCCTCAGGCCGGCGGTTCTCTTCGGGCGCGAGGACATCCTCGTGAACAACATTGCGTGGGCACTGCGGCGGATGCCGGTGTTCACTGTCTTCGGCGACGGCCTGTACCGTCTCCAACCGATCCACGTGGACGACTTGGCGGCACTGGCCGTCCAAGAGGGCCGGGCCGACGGCAGCCGCATCATCGACGCCATCGGCCCGGAAACGTTCACGTACCGCGGCCTCGTCGAGACCATCGGCCGGGCCATCGGCAAAGTCCGGCCCATTCTCTCGGTTGCGCCGACCGTGGGCTGGCTGGGGGCGTGGCTCGTGGGCAAGGTCATGGGCGACGTGATGCTTACGCGGGACGAGGTCCGAGGGCTGATGGCGGGCCTCCTGGCGACCGATTCGTACGCGCCTCTCCGACTGGGCCCGTGAGCACGCCGATACGCTGGGCATGCGCTACGCCAGCGAACTCGCGCGCCAGCGCAATCGCGGGAAGGCGTACGACCAGTTGTGACACCCACGCACCGGAGGGGTGCGGCTTCGCTGGTGGGAGAAAACAGTTGCCGCCAAGGCACGGTTGGCGTAATGTTGCCAGCGAGGAGGAGATGGCGTCATGGCTCCTGCGATTCGTGTGGATCGAGACCGCGTGGCCCAGTTCTGCCGCAAGTGGAAGATCGCCGAACTCTCCCTGTTTGGGTCCGTGTTAAGGCCGGACTTCAAGGCGGAGAGCGATGTGGACGTGCTGGTCCGTTTCGCCCCCGATGCCGACGTGGGCCTCTTGGATCACGTGGCCATGCAGGAAGAACTGTCGGCCATTCTGGGGCGCCCCGTGGACTTGGTGAGCCGGCGGGCCGTGGAGCGCAGCCGAAACCGCATCCGGCGCGAGGCCATCCTTTCGCGGGCGGAGCCCATCTATGGCGCGCGATGACGCGACGGTCGTGGATATTTTGAATGCCGCTCGACTTGCCCGGACCTTCGTGGAAGGGATGGATAAAGCCGCCTTCCTGAAAGACGCGAAGACCCAGTCGGCCGTCCTGCATCAGTTGCTGGTTCTCGGTGAAGCCGTGCGGCGGCTGAGCGAGCCTTTCCGGGCGCGCCACCCGCAGATTCCGTGGCGATTGATGGCCGGCATGCGGATACCAACTCATCCACGAATATGACGACGTGGATTTGGAAGAAGTGTGGAAGACGCTGACTGCCGACGTTCCGGCTGTCCAGGCGGCCCTCGGGAGCGAGACGCAAGACCAGCCGTGACGCTCCCCCCTTTCCCCGGCGCCCCCCTCGCAGGGCTTCCTTACAGCGTCGATTGCGGGTCCACGTCGACGGCCAGTTGCGTCCCCGGCGGGGCCGTCAGGTTCCCGCGCACACCGTCCCAGAGATGCAGGAGGGCCTTCGCGGTGCGGGCCTTCAGGAGGATGTGATAGCGCCAGTAGCGGCTGAGTTTCGAAATAGGGCAGGGCTGCGGGCCCAGGATTCCGACGCCGGCGATGCGGGCGGGCTCGGCCAGGCTCTCCGCGATTCGCTTGATGCCGTCCGCGGCTTTGGAGCGGCTCTTCGAGCGGACGATGATCCGCGCCAGGCGTCCGAACGGCGGGTACGTGCGCGACCGGCGCGATTCCAGTTCGTCCCGCGCGAACGATTCATAATCGTGCTTCGCCGCCAACTGGATCGCGAGGTGTTCCGGCTGGAACGTCTGGACGAAGACCTGGCCGCCTTTGGGTCCGCGGCCCGCGCGGCCGGCGACCTGCATCACCAGTTGGAACGTCCGTTCGTTCGCGCGGAAGTCCGGCAGGCTGAGCGCCGTGTCCGCGTTGATGACGCCGACGACCGTCACGTTCGGAAAATCCAGGCCCTTGGCGACCATCTGCGTGCCGAGGAGGACGTCGATCTCGCCGTCGCGGAAGGCCGTCAGGATGGTTTCGTGCCCGCCGCGCTTCCGCATGGCGTCGGCGTCCATTCGCCCGAGGCGGATCTCCGGGAACTTTTTCAGGACTTCCTCTTCGACGCGCTGCGTCCCCATGCCCCAGTAGTTGACGCTCTCGGCCGAGCAGGCCGGGCACCGCTGGGGCGGCTTCTCCGTCTTGCCGCACCAGTGGCACTGGGCGACGCCCGGTTTCGCGTGGTAGGTCATGCCGACGTCGCAATCCGAGCATCGCAGCACCCAACCGCATCGCACGCAGAAGAGGTGGGTCGCCCACCCGCGCCGGTTCAGGAAGAGGATGGTTTGTTCGCCTTTTCGGCGGGCCTCGGCGATGGCCGACTCCAGCGACCGCGAGAGGATGTGATGTCCCTTGCGCTCGGCCGCCTCCTTCCGCATGTCCACGATCGAGACGGGCGGCATGGGCCGGCCGCCGATCCGCTGCGTCAGCCGCGCTTCCTGGTAATGTTCCAGTGTCCGGCAATTCTGGTAGGATTCGAGGCTCGGGGTGGCGCTGCCCAGGATGACCGGCACGCCCACCAGATTTGCCCGCATCACGGCGACGTCGCGCGCATGGTATCGCGGGGCCGTCTCCTGCTTGAACGAGTTCTCGTGTTCCTCGTCGATGACGATGAGGCCGAGGTCGCGGACGGGCGCGAAGACGGCGCTGCGGGCGCCGATGACGACGTCGGCCCGCCCCTCGGCGATGTCGCGCCACTGGCGATGGCGTTCGGCATCCGTCAGGTGCGAGTGGAGGACGGCCACCTGGGTGAACCGCTCGCGGAATCGGCGGATGGTCTGCGGCGTCAGGGCGATCTCGGGCACCAGGACGATCGCCTGCCGCCCGCCCGCGACAACCTCCGCGATTGCCCTTAGATATACTTCCGTCTTGCCCGAGCCCGTGACGCCGGCGAGCACGATGACGCCGAACGCGTCCGCCGCAATCTGGTTCTTGATCCGCTGGAGCGCCAGTTGCTGCTCGCTCGTCAGGTGGACGGCTTTGGGTTCCTCGAGCGGAATGAAGAGTTCCCGCGCCAGTTCATCCACCTTGCGCGTCTCGATCCGCACGAAGCCTTTCTCTTCGAGTGTCTTGATGACGGCGACGGTGCAGCCGGCGTGGCGCGCCAGTTCCCGCGGTGCCACGGGTCCGCCTGTTTCGGCCAGGCGGTCGAGCACCCGGCGCTGCTTCGACAGGATCTGGTCCGCTTCCGATTCCGTCTTCTCGGTCCGCACGACGAGTTGGACGGTCTTGAATCCGGCGCCCCGCTTCACGGCCGCCGGGAGAATCGCCTCGAACACCTGCCCGATCGGCGTCACATAGTAGCGGCTCATCCAGAAGGCGAGGTCCACGAGGTCCTGGGAGAGGAGCGGCTCGGCATCCACCGCTTCCAGGACCTCCTTGACCGCGGCCAGGTCCGTCTTATCCAGGCCCGCGACGACCCAGCCGGCGAGTTTTCGGTTCCGCGGTCCGAAGGGCACGCGCACCCGCTGGCCCGCGTACAGCCGGCCGCGCAGCCGCTCCGGCACGGCGTAGGTGAAGGTGCGATCTAGGCCGATCGGTAAGGCTACCGAGATGAAGGGCGTTTCGAGAGGGGGCCGCGGTGTCGCTACGTCGGTTTCGGGCATAGTTATCGCGCTCATGGCCCTGGAATCATCGGCTGATTTCGGGCGGCGACTTGAGGCGGTCGCCGCTCACCGTCGCCGATGGCGTCGGGCCAGTTCCCTGGCGATGTCGCGTTCGCTTTCTCGGCGTTTGAGGGTCTCGCGCTTGTCGAACTCGCGTTTGCCCCGGGCGACCGCCAGTTCCACCTTCGCCCATCCGCGCTTGAAGTACACCGTGAGCGGGATGAGCGTCATTCCCTTCTCGACGGCCTTGCCGAGGAAGCGCACGATCTCGCGCTTCTTCAGCAGGAGTTTCCTCGCTCGCCGAACGTCGTGCCCGAACTGGTGCGCCTGGGTGTACGGCCCGATGTGCATGTTGTAGAGCCAGACCTCGCCGTCGCGGACGCGGGCGAACGCCTCGTCAATGTTGCCCTTGCCCTCCCTCAGGGCCTTTACTTCCGACCCTTCGAGCACGAGGCCCGCCTCGATCGTCTCGTCCACGAAGTAATTGAACCGGGCCTTCTTGTTTCGGATTCGGGGCGTCTTGGTGGTCATGGCGGCATTATAGCATCAGCCCGACCGCGGCAAAAGGGCCGGGGTGGGGGCGGGCGGTCCGGAGCGCTTGGCCTTCAATAGGCGCTGTCGCCGCAAAGTGATAATGTCCGGTTTCCGCAAAGTAGAATTGTCCTCTTTCCGGCCGGGTGGCCGGGAGGAGGACGAGGATGGAACTGCGGATGAGCCGGAAGGAACGGGATTGGTTGAAGGTGGTGGCGGCGTTGG
>JAPLMM010000152.1 GCA_026387035.1 Planctomycetota bacterium | reverse complement strand
GCCGCGACGCGCGCGGCGGCCTCATCGGTTTCGCGCCGGACCTGTTTGACGAAACTATTGCCCTCGGCCGTGCCGAGGACCGCCTCCATCTCCTCATCCGACCGGTACACCATCCGGCGGAACGGGTTCTCGTAATCTTTCTTGCGGGTGACGAAAACCTGGTCGGCGATGTAGCGCTGAATTTCCATCCACCTATCCAGGGCCTCGCGCCAGAGTTTCGGGCCAAGCGTCTTCTCGCCCACGAGTGCCAGGAGCGTCGCCAGGGCGTGGCGCTCCTTCGCCGGCGGATACGCCTCCCACAGCCGATCATAGGCGGCGTGCACGTCGTCCCAGGTCTTGAGTTTGCCCGCCCTGATACCCTCTTTGAGTTGTTCGAGGTCGGGCGCGGCGACGAGTTGGCCGCCGAGGTTCACCCATTCGCGCTCGCGCGTGCCGCCGAGCGCCGCCGCCATGTCCTTGACGCTCGCCTGGGGATTCGCCTCCATCCAGGCCATCAGGTTCTTGACGGCGTAGTAATGGAGCATCCGGCGGTAGGCGGCGTAGGCGGCGTGGGCCTTGAGGACGACGACCTTGCGGGCGGAGTTTTCGACGCCGTCGGCGAGGATTTCGAGCGAGTCCACCGCCTCGGCGGGTCCGGCGAGGAGTTTGCGGCCCAGGCGCGCGAGATCCTCTTGGGATTTTCCTTCCGCCGATTCGCCTTTCTGCGCGAGGTGCGCCTTGGCGGTCCACGCTTCCAGGAGCGCGAGGGCGTGGAACATTTCCTCGGCCGTGTCGGGCGCCAGGGCGTCGAACTCGATGTGCTGGCGTTTGTGCTTGCGCTTGTCGCGGGCTGCGAACTTCCAGGTGTTCCGCGCGAGGGCGTACATGTTGTAGAGCCACCAGTAAGCGGGCAGCAGTTGCAGGCGGTCGCCGGATGAGTCGTCCGAGACGAGGCAAAACGGGAGCGCGATGTCGAGTTCCGCCGCGTAGTCGCCCTTCGCGAGGAGCGCGAACGAAGCGAACCGGCAGTTGTGCTTGACGCTGACGCACAGGCCGGGCCAGAAGCCTCGGCCGGCGTGGATTTCGCCGTCGGGCGCCCGGCTGTTGTGGTTCGAGCCGATCGTCGCGCAGGCCGCAATATTCGACTGGCCCATCACCAGCGACGCGATGAGGAACGAATTGTTGTGGTGCTGCTCGTGGGCCGGGAAGACGAGGTTGTTCAGCACCTCGCAGCAGGAGATGGTCGAGTTATCGCCCAGGTACGAGTGGATGAGGCGGGCGCCGTACTTGAGGTTGGAGTTGTCGCCGAGGACGAAGCGGACGCCCTTGCAGCCGTAAAAAATGTGGCACCCGCAGCCGATGATGCCGTTGACGAGTTCGACGCCTTCGCCGATCTGGCTGGGCTCCTCGGGGCTGGAGTTGATGGTGAGGTTCTTCAGTTTGTTCGCGCCCTTGATGTAGCAGGCGGGGCCGATCCTCACGTCCTTGATGATGCCCGAGTTCTTGATGACGCACCGGTCGCCCACGGTGCCGTAGAACCCTCGCCGCGGGTCGAACTGGCGCTGGGTCATCTCGCCGAGGCGATTCGTGAGATTCTTGTCGGCGGGGTGGAGGGCCCAGAGGGTGGCGTCGGCGGCGAGCATCCCGTCGAACGGCATGACGCTCCGGCCGCCGGCTTCGTTGATGAGGTCCAGCCAGACGCGGACGTCCTGGGGCTCGCCCTGCTTGACGATGCCGTTGCCGAACTTCGCGTGGTTCGTCGTGTGCATCTCGTCGATGTTCAGCAGGATGACGTTGTTTCCGATAATGTAGTGCGCCAGATATTGCACGTTGTGGATAGCGACGTCGTCGCCCAGGTCGCAGGCGATGATGCGGCTGCCCGTGATCCCGACGGGGACGGACATCTCGTGGTACTCGAGGCAGACCTCTTCGAGCCGCCCGATCCGCACCAGGCCGTAGAACTCGCAGTGTTTAATCAGGTGGGGCGTGAACTCGCCCGTCACTTGGAGATTGCTCCAACTGTCGGCCGTGTTCCCGTTCGCCAGGAGCGTCTCGATCTCGTCGGCCGTCAGGCCGCGCCAGCCCTCGGCCGGCCGCGGCGACTGCTCGTCGCGCAGATAGTATTCGTCGCGGCCCGCGGGCAGGAATTCGCCCTCAATGAAGTGGTGCCCGAGCGACCCCATCGGCCGGATCTCCAGTTCGCTCATCGGATGCCCTTTCACTCAAACGGCCACCGAGTGCCCCGCGCTTGCCGACGGGTGCCATGCTTTCGCGCCGTTGCGAAAGCATGCTCATCCCACAGCCGGACCCATGCTTTCGCATCCGTCTTCGCCCTTTGGGCTACGCCGGACAAGAGCGAAAGCATGGCACCCCGCACTCTGCGCGCCGCCTACTTCGCCGCCGGCTTGTTCTTCTGAATCCAGCGGTAATAGGCCGTCATCTTCAGTTGCCCCGTCGCCTCTTCGTCCGTGAACACGATCGGGTCCGGGTGCAGTTGCAGGGCGCTCGCCGTGATCATGCACGTGACCGGGCCCTCGATCGCCGCCGCCAGCGCGGGGGCCTTGTTCTTTCCGCTCGCGACCATCACCAGTTTCCGCGCCTCCAGCACCGTCCCGACGCCCATCGAGATCGCGTGCCGCGGAACGTCCTCGCGCCGATCAAAGAAGCGGGAGTTGTCGTCAACCGTCTGCTCCGTCAAGGTCACCAGGCGCGTCCGCGACCCCAGGCTCGAGCCCGGCTCGTTGAACGCAATGTGGCCGTCCGACCCGATTCCCAGGATCTGCACGTCTATCCCGCCCGCGTCCCGGATCCCCTTCTCGTACTTCGCGCAGAACGCCGCGTGGTCCTTCGACGTGCCCGACGGAACGTGGACGTTCTTCTTCGGGACGTTGATGTGGTTGAAGAGGTTCTCGTGCATGAAAGTCCAGTAACTCTGCGGATGGTCGGCCGGGAGACCCACGTACTCGTCCAGGTTGAACGTCGTCACCTTCGAGAAATCCAACCCTTCCTTCTTGTGGAGGCGGATCAACTCCTTGTAGAGCCCCAGCGGGCTGGAACCGGTGGCGAACCCCAGGACGGCCTTCGGCTTCGTGCGGACCACGTCGGCGACCACCGCCGCGGCCTTCCGGCTCATCTCGTCGTAGGTCTTCGAGATCACGACTTCCATTGGCGTCTCCCTTAACTTGTGTACGGCACCCCTAATGCGTGGCCGGCCGTAGGGGGCCGGCGACCCTGAGAACCAAACGGTCATTCTAGAGGCCCCTGCCGGCCCCAGCAAGCCATTTCTGGCACCCGCGGCCCTCGCCAAACCGAACGCCCGTGCGTCAGGGTAGCGAGGAAGGCGGGCGCGGACATGCCTGTGGTCCCGAGGAGACGTAAGCCCGCCATCAAGAACAGGACGCCCAACGGCCGAAAAAGGACTTGACGACCAACCGTACGAATCGTACAATTGGTACGAAATGGAACATTGGAGGGTCGCCCATGAACACAATTCCCATTAGTGAGGCCCGCGAGCACCTGGCGGACCTGGGGAACCGGGTTTCCTTGCGGGGCGAGCGCCTTGTGGTCAAACGGCGCGGCAAAGTCCTCTTTGCTCTGGTGCCCGTGGAGGACCTGGAGTTGCTGGAGCGAATTGAAGACCGCCTGGACCTTGATGCCCTCCGGGCCGCCAAGGACGAACCCTCCAAGCCGTGGGCGGAAGTCAAGAAGGCCCTCGGGCTGTGACCCATGACCTACCGCATCGAGGTCAAACCCCAGGCCGAGAAGGCGCTCGCCAGGATCCCTCACCCGCATCGGCGGCGCATCGCTCGCGCGATTGACGCTCTGGCCCACAACCCCAGGCCGGCAGGGAGCACCAAACTGGCCGGCAGCGATGACGCCTATCGAATCCGAGTCGGAGACTATCGAATTGTCTATCAGGTCCTCGACAAGGTGCTCATCGTGTACATCATCCGTGTTGCCCATCGCAAGGACATCTATCGGGGACTATGACACGGCGGGGTGAACGCGAAGGCGCTCCCCGGACATCCAGGACACCAAGCCCGCCGAAGCGTACGATGCCCGCCCGTTACACGCCGGAGCCGTACGCCCGCAGAACCAGGTCCACGAACGCCGCGTCTCCCGGCACGCCGGGATTGAGTCCGGAAACCTCGCGCAGCACCGCCTTCGGTCCGCGCGCCTCGAGCATCCGGTGGAACTCCTCGTCGCGCGGGAGCATCCGGCCGTCGGGCCCGACGGCCTTGAAGCGCAGAGCGGCGGCGACGGCCCGGGCGATGTGCTCCGGCCTGCCGCCGTGCGCCTCCACCAGGCGCATCGCTCCCATCAGCCGGTCGTCCGGTCCGAGTTTCCGCCAGAGGTCTGCGCCGACCCGATAAACCGTGTCGCCGAGGAGACGGTTCGCGAACCGCCGCAGGAGGTCGTCGGCGTGGGCCGCCAGGTTCGCCTCCGTGAACTCGCCGGGGTACTCGCGCGCCAGCGCCCAGGCCGACTCGCCCATCGCGGCGCGCGTCTCGGCGCGGATGCGCTCTTCCGCGACGCACTCCCAGATGGTTTCCTTCCCCGCGAGGTTGCCGTGATACGCCGCCGCTGCGTGGCCCAGGTTGTGGATGAACAGTTTGCGGTCCATCCAGGGCGGAAAAGGGTCCTTGAGGACAAGGCCCGGAACGTCGGCGGGCGGGTCGAGGAATCCACGGCGGTCGGCCAGGATCCGGCTGTACGCGTCGCACCAAATCAAGAGCGGGTCACGGCGGCTCACGTCGGGCGGCATCATCGGAACCATCGTGTGCGTCGTCGTCTCGACCAGCCCGACGCGCTCCAGCACCCTCGGCGCCTCAGGAAGCAAGCGCCCGAGCGCCTCGCGGGCCACGCGCCCGGCGTGCCGAAGATTTTCCACAAAAAGGATAGAGACCCCCCGGTCGCGGCGCGCAAGGCCCGGCGCCAGCGCCGCTAGGACGTCCGGCACGTTCGCCGCGCCGACGGCGGTGCTGATGAGGTCGGCGTCGCGGACGGCCTCGGCGAGACGCGCGGCCTCCGATGAGAGCATCGCGTCGAAGCCGGTCACTTCGGCCGTGTCCGGCGCGCCGCGCGGGAGGGCGTCCTTGATCCGGACCCGATACGACCGCCGCCGGCTTATCGCCTCGACCAGAGGCGGCAGGATGTCCACGAACGTGATGCGCCACCCCGCCTCGCAGAAGAGACGGCCCACCAGCGACCGGCCGATCCGCCCCGCGCCGAAATGCAGGAGCGTCTTCACTCGCTCTCGACCTCCGGCACGCGCCGGATCCGCGGGTCGGCGAAGACGTCGCTCTCGTCGCGGACCTGCTCGGCGGTAAGCATGGCACGACCCCTTTCCCGTCGGCGTCTCTCTTACGCCGAACGCTCTGCCCTGTCAAGCCGCCGCGCGCAGCGAAAAAAAACGCGGCCGCGCTGCCGCGGCCGCGGAAATGGTCTGGTGCGCCACCAAGGACTCGAACCTTGGACCCGCTGATTAAGAGTCAGCTGCTCTACCAACTGAGCTAGTGGCGCTTCTCCGGCCGCATTCTACATCTTGGGGCGCTTGTGTCAAGGGCGGCAGGGAAAACAGGTAACGTCACCCGCCGCTTCCGCCTTCGCCCTTCCGCCGTCGCCCTGCGGGCTATGGCGGACAGGTCGGGCTTCGGTGGACAAGACCGCGGCGGGCTTAAGCGGTGCCGCACGAAAATTACCCCTGGGGTATTTTTCAGAACGTTGACTCGCCGGGGCGGTCTGTTATCATTCTTTCCCAGCCCGTTGAATGTCGCGAGAATGCACCTTGGCAAAAAACACCCACTACGTCACGTTCGAGCCGGGCGGACAGAGATGCGAGGTGCCGGACGGCCGGACCCTTCTGGAGTCGGCCCAGGCGGCGGGCATCCACGTCAACGCCCCGTGCGGCGGCAAAGGCATCTGCGGCGGGTGCCGGGTGATTATCCCCGACGATCCCCCCAAGCCGACCGAAAACTGCCTCCGCATCCTCACCGGCGAGGAAATCGGCCGAAGCCTCCGCCTGGCGTGCCAGGTCCGCGTCACGCGCGACCTGCGCGTCGTCATCCCCGAGGAGACGCGCCTCGGAGACCAGAAGATCCTCACGGACGGCGTCGGGCGGCCGGTGGCCCTCGAACCGAACGCGCGGAAGGTAAGCGTGCGGCTCGAACCGCCCTCGCTTCGGGACCAGCGAGCGGACGCGGACCGGCTGCTCGACGCCCTGGCGGAGCGGGGCTTTTCGGACCTTCACATCGAGACGGAGGTTCTGCGCAGTTTGCCGGAACGCCTCCGCAGCCTGGACTTCCACCCGGCGGTCGTCGTCCTCGGGGACCGGGTCGTGCACCTGGAGCGCCCGACCACGGGCGAGGCGTGCTACGGCCTGGCGGTGGACATCGGGACGACGACGGTCGTCGGGTACCTGGTGGACCTCGTGACGGGCGAGACGGCCGCAGTCGCCAGCCGCGCCAACCCCCAGACGGCCTACGGCGACGACGTGGTGGCCCGGATCGAATACTGCGGCCGAAAGAAGGGCGGCCTCAAAACGCTGCACGACCTGGTGATCGGGGCTCTGAACGAGATCATCGCCGAGGTGTGCCGCCAGGCCCAAATCAAGCCGTCGGTCATCTATGAAGTCAGCGCGGTCGGCAACACGACGATGAATCACCTGCTACTGGGCCTGCCGGTGGACGCGATCGCGCGGGCGCCCTTTGTGCCGGCCTCGACGTCGGGGCGATGGACGCTGGCCCGGCGTCTGGGTCTGAAGACCCACGCGCGGAGCCGGCTCTATGCGGCGCCCCTCATCGGCGGATTCGTCGGGGCCGACACCGTAGCGGTGATCCTCGCAACCGGGATGCACGAGAGCGACCGCCTCCGCCTCGCCATCGACATCGGGACGAACGGCGAAATCGTCGTCGGGACGCGCGAGCGGCTTCTCGCCTGCTCCGCCGCCGCCGGGCCCGCGTTCGAGGGGGCGCGGATCCGCTACGGCATGCGGGCCGCCACGGGCGCCATCGACCGCGTGGACTTCGACGGCGAGCGCCTCGCGCTCCACACGATCGACGACGCGCCGCCGGTCGGCCTGTGCGGCACGGGTCTCATCGACGCCGTGGCCGCGGCGCTCGAGGCCGACCTCATCAAACCGAACGGGACGATGCGCCCCCCGGAGGAACTCCGGCAGCGCGGCCACGCGCTGGCGGAGCGCGTCATCCGCACGGATTCGGAGACGGCGCTCGTCCTCGCCACGGACGGCGAGACGGGAATCGGCCATCCGATCCTCCTCGCGCAGAAGGACATCCGCGAGGTGCAACTCGCGAAGGGAGCCATCGCCGCGGGGATTCAGATCCTGCTCAGCCTGTGGGGCGCGCGGGCGTCGGACGTGGAGGAGGTTTACCTGGCCGGCGCGTTCGGGAACAGGGTGCGGCCGGAGCGGGCGCTGGCGATCGGCCTTCTGCCGGACCTCGCGCTCGGGAAGGTGCGGTTCGTCGGCAACGCGGCGGGCGCGGGGGCGCGGATGCTCCTGGTGAACCGGGACCTGAGGCGGACGGCGGAGGACGTGGCCCGCGGCGTCGAGCACGTCGAACTTTCGCAGCAGGCCGACTTCCAGTCGCGATTCGCCGACGCCATGTTCTTCCCGAAACGGGGCGCGGCCGAATGAACTATCTCGCGGACCTCGGTTACATCGCGTACTCCGTCGTCGGGCCGGTGCTCGTGCTCATCGCCGTGGGCTACCTGCTTGGCCGGCGCGTCCCCCAAGCCGCCGAGGTCCTCTCCAAAGTCTTCCTGTACGCGCTCATTCCGACGTACGTCTTCTTCCGGATTCTGAACGCGGACTTGGGGGCCCGCGCGTACGGCACGATCGTGCTCTTTTCGTCGGTGATGGTGGCGGCGCTCTACGCCGTGGGCCACTTCGCCAGCCGGCTCCGCCGTCACGACCGGGCCCTGCGAAGCGCGTTCGTCAACTCGACAATTCTATACAACAGCGCGAACTTCAGCATCCCGGTCATGGCGCTGGCGTTCGCGGCAAGCGAAGAGTCGCAAAACTACGCGGTGGCGGTCCAGGCGATCGTCGCGGTGTGCCAGGGGGTGGCGGCCTACACGGTGGGGGCGGTGATCGCGGCGGCCGGCTCAGGCCCCGTCGGCCGCGCGATGCTGAAGGCCTTGCGGCTACCTTTCGCCTATGCCGTCGTGGCCGCCCTCATCCTGAAGCGCGTCGGCCTGGGGGCCGAAGCCCTCGAACGGGCCACGCTCCTGTGGAAACCGCTCGTCATCCTCTCCGGGGCGTATGTGCCCGTCGCCCTGATGACGCTCGGGGCCCAGATGGCCCAGGTGAAGGTCGTACGGGCACCGGCCGACCTGGCACTGGCGGTGGTGGCGAGGCTGGTGGTCGGGCCGCTGCTGGGATGGGGCCTTGTGGCGGCGATGGGCCTCGAGGGGCCGCTGGCCGCCATCCTGGTCATCGGGACGGCGGCGCCGAGCGCGGTGGCGTCGGCCGTGGTGGCCATCGAGTTCAGGAACCGGCCCGATTTCGCCTCCAGCGTGGTGTTCCTGACGACGCTCGGGGCCGCCGTGACCATCCCCATCATCATTTTTCTGACGCGGACATTTCTGTGACGCGCCGGCGCTTCGGCTAAAGGGGCGCGACGTTCCGGCCGATAACAGAGGCGGACGGTCTTACGCACCGCTTGCACCTACCCTAAGAACCCGCGCCCCCCGTCTGGTGCAAGGAGACCGTCTCATGCTGCGACCCGAAGACCCCGATGGCGTCTGCCATCACGACCGCGCGCCGCTGGTGCGCCTGGGCAAAGTGA
>JAPLMM010000151.1 GCA_026387035.1 Planctomycetota bacterium | reverse complement strand
CTTGAAGGACCGGACGTTCGGCGCGTCCGGCGACGTGGTGGTGATCGAGGAACGGCTGACGGGCGAAGAAGCGTCGATCCTGGCCCTCGTGGACGACTCCTCCAGCATCTACGTCCTGGAATCGAGCCAGGACCACAAGGCGGCTTACGACGGCGACAAGGGTCCGAACACGGGCGGCATGGGGGCCTACAGCCCGGCGCCGGTTGTCCACGGCCGCGTCGAGGAGCAGATCGAACGCGAAATTCTCGTGCCGATGGTCCACGGCATGAAGATCGAGGGAGCGCCATACGCCGGCCTCCTCTACGCGGGCGTCATGGTGACCGCGGGAGGGCCGAAGGTCCTGGAGTTCAACTGCCGCTTCGGCGACCCGGAGGCCCAGCCGCTCCTCGTGCGCCTGAAGAGCGACCTGGTGGAGGCGCTCGAGGCGACGATCGAAGGCCGGCTCGACGGCCTCACGCTCCAGTGGGATCCGAGACCGGCGGTGTGCGTCGTAATGGCGTCGGGCGGCTACCCGGGCGCGTACGAGAAGGGCAAGGAAATCACGGGCCTCGAGGAAGCCGGTGCGATGGACGACGTCGTCGTCTTCCACGCGGGGACGCGCGAGGAGGACGGTAAGATCTATACGAGCGGCGGGCGGGTGCTGGGTGTGACGGCCCTCGGCGCCGACATTTCGGAGGCGCGGGACCGGGCGTACGAGGCGGTGCGGAAGATCCGCTTCCACCGGGCCCACTGGCGGACGGACATCGCGGTGAAAGCGATCCGGCGTCTGGCGGGTGACTGATGCGCGCCCGCCGCGAGGGGCGGAGGCTCCAGCGATCGCTTGACCGGCGCCGCACGGCGCGGTAGGATAGGCAACTCAAGTCCGGCCGGCGCGCTGCCGGCTGTTTCGGCTCGCGGGACGAGGATTGGCAAGGCGAGGGGTTCCATTCACCGCCTGAAGGAGATGGGGGCAGGGGGTCATGAATCCGCTCACGTCGGCTGTTTCGTACGTCCGGTTGCAGGCGTTGCGAGGCGCGATGCGGTTGGCGCCGCAGTGGTTCGAGAAGCGATTGTTCGCGTTTGCCGAAGAAGCCGTCGAATCCATCACGTTTCCGCAGGGTCGGATCTTCGCCCGCCAGATGCTTCGCTTCGGCCGCCAGGTCCTCCCGAAGGGGTGCCCGCCGTGCCGCACCAAGTTGCTCGATAACCTGATGGTGAACGCCATCACGGGAAAGCGCCAGCGCATCCAGTACCATCACCGGACGGGCCTGGAGCCGCCGTACTTGCTGGTCATCAGCCCGACGATGCGGTGTAACCTGCGGTGCATCGGGTGCTACGCGTCGGAGTACGCGAAGAACGACGAGATGCCGCTGGGGCTCCTGGATCGGATCCTGCGGGAAGCGAAGGAGATGGGGATATACTTCATCACCATCAGCGGCGGCGAGCCGTTCTTCCGCAAGGACCTCCTCGACCTCTTGGCCAAGCATGACGATATTTACTTTCAGGTCTATACCAACGGGACGCTGATCGACGAACGACTCGCGGACCGGCTGGCGGAGTTGGGCCACGTTGTGCCGTGCATCAGCGTCGAGGGGTTCGAGGCGGAGACGGACGCCCGGCGGGGCGAAGGGACGTTCGAGCGGATCCTGACGGCGATGAGGAACCTCAGGGATCGCGGCGTGTTCTTCGGGTTCAGCGCGACGGCGACGAGGCGGAACAACGACCTGGTGGTGTCCGACGCGTTTGTGGATTTCTGGCGCGGCCAGGGCTGCAGTTTCGGGTGGTACTTCAATTACATCCCCATCGGCCGGGAACCGAACCTCGACCTCATGCCGACGCCCGAGCAGCGCCTCCACCGGCGGCGGCGCCTCATGGACCTGCGGGAGCGGCTGCCGATGCTGCTGATGGACTTCTGGAACGACGGGGCCCTCGTGGGCGGGTGCATGGCGGGCGGGCGATACTACGTTCACATCAACGTTCACGGCGACGTGGAGCCGTGCGTCTTCGCCCAGTTTGCGGTGGACAACATCCGCGCGAAGTCGCTCCACGAGGTGCTCGACAGCCCGTTCTTCCGCCGCATCCGCGCCCGCCAGCCGTATTCGGACGACTATCTGAAGCCGTGCATGATCATCGACCACCCGCACGTCCTGCGCGAACTCATCCGCGAATCGGGCGCGCGGCCGACGTACGAAGGGGGCGACGCGCTCCTGAGCCAGGCGGCCGACGGCCTGGACGAGTACGCCCGCCGGTGGGGCGAACTCGCCGACGCCGAGTGGGTCGCCGAAGGCTCCGCCGGCCTCGAAAACGCCGACCGCCTCCGCATGGCCCAGTAGGCGGTCAGGCTGGCAAGACGGAACGGGTGGGCGCTCGCGCGCCCGTTTTTGTGCGCAAAGCGAGGCGGGGCAAGCATGAGGCCCGCCCCGCCCGTTGAAAACGCGGCTGGGCAACCCCTCACCCACACCGCGTTTTATGGATGGTTGTTCGCGCACTCCCGTTGCAGGTCCGGCGCACGCGGCCCGAGGGCGCGGACTCGGCGCCTTTAGCCGCGAGGCCTTGATGGTTTTTCGGGTTGCGGCCCGTTCGTCCGGTGCACCCCAGGGGAGGGTGCTCTCGTGCCGCAGGTGCGCGAGGAGCCGCCGAAAGGGCTTTTGCCCCTCCGGACGGCCTGATTTCCTTCATTAGAGGAATCGGCAGGATGGCGGCGGGACTTTAGCGCTTCCGCCGGGAAGCCCTTTTACTTGGCGGACAGGGCATCCAGAAGTGCCTTGTTCGACGGGTACTTGGCCATCGCCGCCAGCAGCGATTCGAGAGCCTCCTGGGGTTTGTCGCTGGCCAGGCGCCGGCGGATGGCGTACCGCTTCTTCAACTCCTCGGCCGAGACGAACCGCTCTTCCTTTCGCGTGCCCGAGGCGAGGATGTCGAGCGCCGGATACAGCCGGCGCTCCGCCAGGTCGTGCGACAGAACGCACTCCATGTTGCCTGTGCCCTTGAACTCCTGGAAGATGAGTTCGTCCATTCGGCTTCCGGTGTCGATGAGGCAGGTGGCGACGACGGTCAGGCTTCCGCCGCCTTCGATGTTGCGTGCCGCGCCGAACATGCGCTTCGGTTCCGCCAGGGCGCGGATGTCCACGCCGCCCGACATCGTCCGGCCGCTGGACGGGACAGCCTTGTTGAACGCGCGGCCGAGGCGCGTGAGGCTGTCCATGAAGAGGACGACGTCGCGTCCGAACTCGACCTCGGCCTTCGCCTGGGCGAACGCCATCCTCGCGAGCCGCACGTGCTGCTCCACGTCCTGGTCGTTGGAGGAGGCGAGGACCTCGGCCCCGGTCGTCCGGCGAAAGTGGGTCACTTCCTCCGGCCTCTCGTCCACCAGCACCATCATCAGCCGAACCTCGGGGTAGTTCTTGTGGACCGCCTGGGCCATGTGCTCCAGGAGAATCGTCTTTCCGGCGCGCGGGGGCGAGACGATCAGACCGCGCTGCCCCTTGCCGATCGGCGCCAGAAGGTCCAGCGCCCGCGTCGTCAGCGGCTCGGGGCCCGTCTCGAGCCAGAGCGCCTCTTCCGGGTCGATGACCGTCAGATCCTCGAACGGTTTCAGGCTGGTGTAGGCTTCAGGGGGCTGGTCGCAGATGCTGGTGATCTCGGCGAGTTGAAGGCCGCGGGCTTTGGCGTCCGGACGCGTCGGTCCCTCCAGCACCAGGCCCATCTTCAGGCGGTGCCGCTTCACCAGGCCGGGCGGAACGAAAACGTCCTTCGGCGTCGGCCGAAAGTCGCGGTCCGCCTGCCTCAGGAACCCGTACCCGCGCTCGTGCAATTCCAGCACGCCGCGCGCGATGTCCGGCTTGACGTCTGCCATTGTGTCCCCCAACGAACGCCCGCAACGGGGGCCGCATCGGGAAAGGAGGAGAAGAACCTCTGAACCTCTGAAGTTAGAACGGCTCCAGCATACCCTTTTCGGGCGGCCTGTCCATAGAAAA
>JAPLMM010000150.1 GCA_026387035.1 Planctomycetota bacterium | reverse complement strand
TCGCCGAGGCCGCCGGCGTGGAAGAGGGCGGTGACGCCGTTCGACTCGTCCGGGTAGAGCGCGAAGACGGCGCTGGCGTTGGCGCGCGTGGCGCGCAGGAGTCGCAGGCGGTCCTCCTTCGGGCCGGACATCGTTTCCTCGTGGGGATAGATCCGGCCGGCGCCGAATTCTTCGAGGCCGACGCGGGCGAAGAACCCTTCGCGCAGGTACGTCTTGCCCTCGACGTCGAACTCCTGCTGGTAGAAATAGAGGGCGGGTTCGGCGTCGCGCACGAGGATGCCGCCCGCCATCCAGCGTTCGAGCGAATCGGCCGCGCGGGTGTACTTGTTGCGCGAGGCGGAGTCGCCGGGTTCGTCCTTCCCCAGGATGATGCGGACGATGTTGTGGGGGTGGATGCGGTGGAGTTCGTCCTGCAGTTCGGGGCCGATGCAGTCGTAAGGCGGCGCGGTCACGAGGGCCACGCTCAAGGGGTCGCGCGTGTTGTAGCGCAGGGCGCGGAAGGGTCTGACCGTCGCCATCGGTCTCAGGTCCCCATTTCGCTGGATGCCAGGTACTTGGCCTGCTCCGGCGTCAGTTCGTCGATCCGAATGCCCATGGTCTGGAGTTTGAGCCGGGCGACGTACTGGTCGACTTCGCGCGGCACGTCGTGGACGCGGACCTCCAGTTTGCCGCGGTTCTTCGCGACCCATTCGGTCGTGAGGGCCTGGACGGCGAAACTCATGTCCATGACGCTGGCGGGGTGTCCCTCGGCGGCCGCCAGGTTGACGAGGCGCCCTTCGCCGAGGACGTAAATCGTCCGGCCGTCGGCGAGGTCGTAGGCGTCGACGAAGTTTCGGACGCCCCGGCGGACCTTCTTGGCCATCTTCTCCAGGCCCACCAGGTCGATCTCGACGTTGAAGTGGCCGCTGTTGCAGACCACTGCCCCGTTCTTCATCACCTGGAAGTGCTCGGGGCGGATGACGGTGCAGTCGCCCGTCACGGTGATGAAAAGGTCGCCGACCTTCGCCGCCTCGGCCATCGGCATCACCCAGTAGCCGTCCATCCGCGCCTCGAGCGCCCGCAGCGGGCTCACTTCCGTGACGATGACGCTTGCTCCCATGCCTTGCGCCCGCGTCGCCACGCCGCGACCGCACATCCCGTACCCGGCCACGATGACCGTCTTGCCGGCCATCAGGATGTCGGTCGCCCGGATGATGCCGTCGATCGTCGATTGGCCCGTGCCGTAACGGTTGTCGAACAGGTGCTTACAGTCGGCGTCGTTGACGGCGACGACGGGGCACTTTAGTTGCCCCTTGGCTTCCATCGCGCGGAGGCGGATGACGCCGGTCGTCGTCTCCTCCATCGAGCCGATGACCTTGGCGGCCTGCTCGGGGCGCTCCGTCGAGAGCATCCATACCAGGTCGCACCCGTCGTCCATCGTGACGATCGGCTCGTGGTCGCAGGCGGCCCGGAGGTGCTTGTAATAGGTCTCGTTGTTCTCGCCCTTGATGGCGTAGCAGGGGATTTCATAGACCGCGACGAGGGCGGCGGCGACGTCGTCCTGCGTCGAGAGCGGGTTCGAGGCGCAGAGCACCACGTCCGCTCCGCCGGCCTTGAGCGTCCGCGCCAGGTTCGCCGTCTCCGCCGTCACGTGCAGACACGCGCTCATCGCCAGGTTCTTGAGGGGCTTTTCCTTGGCGAACCGCTCGCGGATTACTCGGAGGACCGGCATGTCGTGGTCGGCCCACTCGATTCGCCTCTTGCCTTCCGCCGCAAGGTCCAGGTTCTTCACGTCGTGATTCATTCGCTGCTCCTCGATCTAAAGTTTTCCGCTCCCCTTCCGGCTTCGCCCTTCGGGCTACGCCGTGACAAGTCGGCTCGCGGCTAAACATTTACCCCGCGCACCGCCTCGACGAAGGCTCGGATCCGGTCGGGATCCTTCCGCCCCGGGGCGGTTTCCAGGCCGCTGGAGGCGTCCACGCCCCATGGCCACACACGCCGGATGGCTTCAGCCACGTTGTCGGCCGAAAGGCCGCCCGAAAGGATGAGCGGCCGAAAACCTTCAAGGGCCAGCCGGGCGGCCAGATCCCAATCGGCCGGCCGGCCGGTACCGCCCTTTGGTCCTCCAGTCACCTTCGCGTCCACCAGATACGCGTCGGGTTCCCGGCCGAG
>JAPLMM010000149.1 GCA_026387035.1 Planctomycetota bacterium | reverse complement strand
ACGAGGCCCGCCAGGCCCAGGATTTCACCCCGGCGGAGCGACAGGCTCACGTCGCTGAAGCGGCCGGCGGCGGCGCCCTCGACGCGGAAATACTCGGGCCCGATCTCGGAGGCGCGCTCGCCGTAGATGTTGCCGAGCGTGCGGCCGACCATGCGCTTGACGATCGCGTCTTCCGTGAGGCCCGCCGCCGGGAGCGTTTCCACGTGGCGACCGTCGCGGAGGACCGTCACGCGGTCGGCCACCTGGAAGACCTCGCGGAGGTGGTGCGAGATGTAGACGATGCTCGTTCCCTCGGCCTTGAGCCGGTCCATGTTGCGGAACAGCCGTTGCGTATCCGTCGCGGTCAGCGAGGAGGTGGGCTCGTCCAGCACAAGCACGCGCGGCCGGTACGACATGGCCTTCAGGATCTCGATCACCTGCTGCTGGGCCGCCGAGAGGTGCTTGACGAGCGTGCGGGGCGAGAGGTCGAGGTTGAACCGATGGAGAAGTTCGCGCGTTTGGCGCTCCAGCGCGGCGGAGTCGATGAAGGCGCCCGCCCGAACGGGCTGGCGATTGGCGAAGATATTCTCCGCCACCGACAGGTTCCCCGCGAGCGAGAGGTCCTGGAAGACCACGCTGATGCCGCACAGGGCGGCGTCGTGGGCGCTGCGAAAGCGCACCGGCCGGCCGTCGAGGACGATCTGGCCCGCGTCCGGCCGGTAGATGCCGCCCAGGATGTGCATCAGGGTGCTCTTGCCGGCGCCGTTCTCGCCGACGAGGGCGTGGACCTCTCCGCGGCGGAGTCCGAAGTCCACATGGTCGAGCGCGCGCACGCCGGGAAAGGTCTTGGTGATCCCCCGCAACTGGAGAATGACGTTGTCGGCCATCCGAGCCCTACTTCCGGACCTGCACCCGCGCAAGTTCCCCGATCTCTTTGCCGCCGGAATCGAGGAGCACCAGCCGCACCGAGGCGGCCTTGGCCGGCAGGGGTTCTTCTTTGTCGAGCACAAGCGCCTCGATGGGCGAGACCGGGAGTTTCAAGTCGATCCTCTCGCATTCATTCCCGTCGCCGTCGAGGACGACGAGGCCCGCCTGGGCGGCATAGAAGACGCCGAACCGGCCCGTCAGGCGCACCTTGCCGCCGGCGACCTGGGCCGCGAGCGGCTCGCACACGACGCCTGCGGGCGTGCACTCGAGCACCGGGTAGTTGCCGCCGATTTTCGCGGCAAACCAGTCGAGGCGGAAGGAGTAACTCTCGCCGGGCCGGAGTTCGGCGAAGGGGCTCAGGATTTCGCTCTCGACGAGGTATGGCGTCTCGACCGGGTCGTCTTTCGCCTCGACGATCTTGGTCCCGCACACGAACTGCCCCACCCCGTTCATCCAGAACTCGACCGAGGCCTGGTCCGGGTATTTCTTGTCGGGGAAGTGCGTGAACCGCTCGACGAAGACGTACCCGGCCGCGCCGTCCACGACAGCCGCCCAGCCGGCCGAATTGTCGAGGCCGACCTTGCCGACAATGCGCTTGTAGTTGGCCGAGAACATTTTCGTCGCCGGGTCAACGCTGAAAGATGGATTATTGACGAGGCCGAACATCTCGCAGTAGCCGCGCGGATAAATGCTAGCGGGGTTGATGGGCGACCAGCAACGGATCTCCTTGTTGTAGCCCTGGGCGCCCGCCGGCGCGGCGGCATTGAGTTGCGTGACCTGCCAGATGCCCCAGCGGCGGGACTTGGTGTCGATGTTCTTCATCGTTGAATCGAAACTCACGCGGGCGGCGCCGTCGGCCACGCGGATGATGCGCGAGAACTGGATGCCGCTGCGTTTGTCCTCGCGGCTCATGAGCCTCAGCGCGGCGCTCTTGCCCGAGGCCTCGATGATGGAGGCCTCGTGCGGGCCGCCGTCGAGGACACCGTCGGGCGGGCCGGGCCACTGCTGGTCGTTGTCCCACCCTTGCGGGGCGGGCCAGAGTTTGTCGCCGCCGTAGTTCAGCCAGGCGCCGTCCGGCCCGAGGCCGGTGGGCGTCGGCTGCTTGCCGGCGAGTTGCGGGTTCACCCACAGGTATTCGAAGGGCCCAAGTTTGAACTGCATGACTCGCCCGCCGACGGCCGGCACGACCTGCACTTCGACCAGGCCGTTCGCCAGGTGCAGCGATTCCCATCCGCGGTACTCGGACTTCGTGGCGTCGGCCCCAAGGGCCGGCAGGCCGACCGCGAGCGCGAGAAAGACGGTACAGGCCGTCCGTCGCATGGCTATTTCCTCACAAAGTACTGGTAGTTGTCCTTGTCGACGATGACGACGCCGGTGTCGACCACTTCGGGAACGCCGGCGACGCCCGCCTTGGCGTTGTCGGTGGTCACGGGGACCGGGTGGTTGTTGAGGTTGTAGAGGATCTGAACGGCGTAGAAGGGCATGAGGGCCGTCTGCTGGGCCACGGTGGCGCTGATGACGCCGTCCTGGATGGACTCCAGGACCTCGTTGCCGCGGTCCATGGCCACGATTTTGACCTTGCCGGCGCGGCCGGCCTCGCGGACGGCGGTGGCGGCGCCGTTGCCGCCGGCCGCCTCGACGCACGCGATGCCCGCCAGGTCGGGGTACTTCTGGAGGAGCGACGCCGCCGCCTGGGCCGCCACCACCGGGTCCGACTGCGTGTCGGCCACCTGGACGATCCGGATGCCGGGGAACTGCTTCAAGGCGTCCTGGTACCCGCGGATGCGTTCCTCCAGGTTCGACTGCCCCGGCTTGGTCATGAGGGCCACTTTACCTTTGCCGTCCAGAAGCGAGGCCAGTGTCTTGCCGCCCTCGAACCCGGCGCGGTAGTTGCCGGTGCCCACAAAGGCCACGCGCTTCGAGCCAGGCAGGTCCGCGTCAACCGTCACCACCGGGATGCCTGCGGCGGCGGCCTTATCGACCAGGGCGTTCAGGGAGTTCTCGAACCCCACGACGACGATGCCGTTGGGTTTCTTGGCGATGACCAGTTCGAACACGTTGGCCATGGCGGCCATGTCGTAATCGGCCGGGCCGACATATTCCGTCCGCACGCCCAGGACCTTGCCCGCCATCTCCATGCCCATTTTGTGGTCGTAGAAGTAGTCGAGGCTGCCCAGGGCCGAGACCTCGATGTAGAGTTGCCCGGAGGTGTCCGCCTTGCCCTTGTCGGGCGCGGCGGTGTCGGTCCTGGCGCACCCTGCAGCCATGAGGGCGGCCGCCAGGGCCGGCAGAAGGATGCTGAACCTGTTCATGAACATTTCTCCTTTTGCACGTCCCGGCGTTTACCGGGCGCTGTCACGAATGGCCCCGAACAGGGCCAGCATGTTCTCGGTCGGCGTGTTTGCCTGGAGGTTGTGGACGGCGTCGAACACGAAGCCGCCGCCCGCGCCGAAGATCTCGATGCGCTCGCGGACCTCGCGGTAAACCTCGTCGGGCTTGCCGAAGGCCATGGTCCGTTGCGTGTCGGTCCCGCCGCCCCAGAAGACGATTTGGCCGCCGAACTCTTTCTTCAGGCGCCGCGGGTCCATCCCGGCCGCCGAGGTCTGCACCGGGTTGAGGATGTCGAAGCCGGCCTCGATGAGGTCCGGGATCAGGTCGATCACCGAGCCACACGTGTGGATAAAGGTCTTCCACCGGGTCTTCTCGTGGATCCTCTTGTTGACCGCCACGTGGAACGGCTTGAAGAGGTCGCGGTACGCCGCCGGCGAGATGAACAGGCCCCGCTGCGTGCCGAAGTCGGTCCCCGTGAGGAAGGCCGCCTGGACGCCGTCGCCCAGGATGACGGCCAAGCGGTCGATGTTCCCGAGGGCGACCCGGCACTGCTCCTGGAAGACCTGGTACACGTAGTCCCGCCGCGCGGCCGTGGAGAGGTACCACTCGGCGATGTCGCGGATGCCCTTGGGGTGCTTCATCCACGGGGCGGGCACCAGCGCAATGTCGCCGAAGGCCGTGCCGGGCATCGACAGGATCGCGCCGAGGTCGGGCCGCGAGGTCAGGCGCTCGGCCTCGCGCGTGTAGTACGCGACGTCGCGGTCCGACAGGGGACCGAACTCCTCCAGGTTGTCGGCCGGGTCGAGTTTCGCCTCGTCGATGGGCGGCTGGCGGATGATCGTGTCGAAGAAGTACCCGCCCTTGGGCATGCGGCCGCTCGGTGGGGCCGTAAGGTCGCCCTGGGGGTACATCAGCAGGTCGCCGTTTGAGTCGGCCGTCACGTTGAACTTCTCGGGCACCAGCACCGGCGTGCCGTCAAAGAGGTCGAACGGTTTCCAGCCGGCGTTCTCGAACCCGAAGAGCGTGGTGCGCCCCAGGACGCCGACGACGTCGATGCCGAGGGCGGCACGGAGTTCCTCGTCGATCTCGCCGAGCATCTGGTACGGCTCGATGACCTTGACGCGGTAATCCGGCTGGCCGAGCACCGCCCGGCGGAGGCGGCTGACGGCCGCAACGTGTATGCCCGTAACGGCGGTCGAGCCGAAGTCCACGCACACGCGGTCGGGCTGCCGATGGTTGAGCGTCGCCTGGAGTCGCTCGCGGGAGTTCATGGAGTCCGGCTACTCCTTTGCGGTGACGAACGGCGTGTGCCCTCGGCGCGGGCGTCGCCGCAGGCCTGCTCGACCATCGATGGCGAGAGGTCCGCCCCAACCGCCTCCGGCCCCCGCCGCACAAACAGCCGCACGTGGCGCCCCGTGCCGCAGGCGCCGTCCTGCACCCGCCGGGCCAAGACGCTCCGGAAGACCTTCCGGAAAAACGGGCCCTCCCGGGCTAGGCGGCGCTCCCGGTTGACCGTCAGGTCGCAGTACGTCGGGCACCGCATGTCATCTCGAGCGATAGATCGTGCGACCGGGATTCTAGGCCGCGCGAGGGGGCGGCTGCAAGCCTTTTCGCGAGAGGCTTTGAAAATCGCACAGGATTGACAAGGCGGGGCGTGCTGGTTAAAAATGTCCGCATGAACTCCGAGACCGCTTATGAGTCCGATGCCGAGGCCTTGGTCCCCGGGAACCTTCAGGGACTGCGGGAGTTGGCGGCGCAATGGCACGTCGACCTTCAGGGGGATGAAGATGTTTCGATTCTCGGCCGTCCGGTGACGGTCGGCGGCCTGACGGCCCCCAACTCCATGGCCCTCCACCCGATGGAGGGTTGCGACGGCGATTCCCTCGGCCGACCCGGCGACCTGACCGTCCGCCGCTACGACCGGTTCGCCGCCGGCGGCGCGGGTCTGATCTGGGTCGAGGCGATCGCCGTCGTACCCGAAGGCCGGACAAACCCGCGCCACCTCTGGATCCACCCCGCCAGCGCCGAGAGTTTCAGGCTCCTGGTGGCGCGCATGAGGCGCGTTGCCGCCGAACGGTTCGGCGCCGACCATCGGCCGATCCTCGTCGCCCAACTGACGCACGGCGGTCGCTACTGCCGCCCGACGCTCCGGCCAGAACCCATGATCGCGCAGCACGATCCGTACCGCGACGCGAAGATGAACCTGCCGGCCGACCGGCCCGTTCTCGCCGACGACTACCTCGACGCGCTGCCGGAGCGTTACGCAGAGGCTGCGGCGCTGGCGTTCGATGCAGGCTTCGACGCCGTGGACATCAAGGCCTGCCACGGCTATCTGATGAGCGAACTGCTGGCCGGCCACACGCGGAGGGGCAAGTACGGCGGCTCATTTGAGAACCGCACGCGGCTGCTCCTGGCGATCGTCGACGGCATCCGTCGCCGGCTCGGACCCGACAGGATGATTGTCACGCGGCTGGGCGTTTTCGACGCGGTGCCTTTCCCCTACGGATGGGGGACAAGCCGCGACGACGTCACCGCTGCCGACCTGGCCGAACCCAAGCGGCTGGTGGGCGAACTGGTCGCTCGCAGCGTGCCGATGATCAATATCACGGCCGCCAATCCGTACTACAACCCCCACTACAGCAGGCCCTACAGCAAGAGTCGGGAATCCGGCCTCCCTCCCGAGCATCCCATCATCGGCGTCGCCAGGCTGATTGCGCTGGCGGGCGAGATCCAAAAAACGTTCCCGCAGGTGGCCATCGTGGGCACGGGTTACAGTTGGCTGCGCGGTCTGATGCCCAACGTGATGGCCTGGGCCAAGCGAACCGGCCTGACCACCATGGCGGGTGCCGGACGAATGGCGATTGCGTACCCCGATTTTCCGGCCGACGTGCTGGCTCGCGGCCGGCTCGACGAACGCAAGGTGTGCCTGGCCTGCGGCGCCTGCACGACCATCATGCGCGACGGCGGGACGACCGGCTGCGTCGTCCGCGATGGCGAGGTTTACGGGCCGATCTACCGCAGCGGTCGGGAACGAAACGAGAAGCCGCCCGCCTGACGGCACGCGTTCGGCATGCCCTTGGCCGGCGCCACGGGCCCGCCTCGGCGGCCGGCGAGGCCGACGGGTCGCCGCGGCCGGTGGCAGGCTTGACAGACGGTCCGCTCTTGCGGGGTATAACCGCCATGACAGACCATCCCGTAGCCATCGTAACCGGCGGCAGCCGAGGCATCGGCAGGGCTATCGCGCTGGAACTGGCTTCCCTGGGATATGACATCACGATCAGTCACCGCGGCCTCGCGGCAGCGGGCACACCCGGCGGATCGGCCGCTGAGGAGACCGCCGCACAGGTCGAGTCCACGGGCCGGGCCTGCCTGGTGCTTCGGTCGGACGTCTCCCTGGCCGAGGACCGCCGCAGGCTCGTCGAAGCGGTTCGCGCCCGCTTCGGCCGCTGCGACTTTCTGATGAACAACGCCGGGGTCGCCCCGGTCCGGCGGACGGACATCCTCCAGGCCGACGAGGAAAGTTTCGACCGCGTCCTGGGCGTCAACCTCAAAGGCCCGTACTTCCTGACGCAGTTGGTCGCCAACTGGATGATCTCGCAGCGGAAAGCCCATCCCGACCGACAGTATCGCATCTGCAATACTTCATCGATATCGGCGTACACCAGTTCTCCCGGCCGGGGGGAGTATTGCATTTCCAAGGCCGGCGTGAGCATGATGACCCGGCTGTTTGCAGATCGCCTGGCGGAATTCGACATCGGCGTGTTCGAGGTGCGGCCGGGGATCATCGCCACGGACATGACGGCGTCGGTCCGCGAAAAGTACGACAGGCTGATCGCGGAGGGCCTGACGCCCACGCGGCGCTGGGGCCGGCCCGAAGACGTCGCGATGGCCGTCGGCGCGGTGGCCCAGGGCCGGCTCGACTTCTGCACCGGCCAGGTGATCAACGTGGACGGCGGCTTCCACCTCCGAAGGCTGTGACCGATCGGGCGGACGCACTTATGAGGCTCAAGAGACGCCGATTTCACACCGTTATCATCGGCGCCGGCGCCGCCGGCATGAACGCCGCCGTCCACCTCTGCGAGATGATGGCCCGGAAAGGCGTCCGCAGCGCCGGCCGGCGTATCGTCGTGCTGACCCGCGGCCTGGGGCTCGGCGCCAGCCGGATGAGCGGATCCGACAAGCAGACCTATTACAAGATGGGGACCAGCCCACTGACGGCCGACAGCGCCGCCAGTTTCGCCCGGAGCCTGACCGCCGCGGGCTGCTGCCACGAGGACCTGGCCATCGTTGAGGGGATCGAATCGCTGCCGGAGTTCTGCCACCTTGTGCGGGCCGGCGTGCCTTTTCCGCAGGATGCGCTCGGCTCGTTCATCGGTTACAAGACGGACCACGACCCGTTTGAGCGGGCGACCTCGGCCGGACCCAAGACCAGCCAGTGGATGAGCCGCTGCCTCCAGGCCGAGGCCGAGCGCTACGGCGTCGCCATCCACGACCGGCAGGAAGTGGCGACGCTGCTGACCGCGGGGCGGGGAGCCGGAAAACGCATCGTCGGCGTCCTGACGCTGGACATGGCCGCCTCCACCCGCCGGCAGGTCCGCGCGAACGTCTACTACTGCCAGAACCTGGTGCTGGCCGCCGGCGGACCGGGGGAAATGTACCGGGACACCGTCTATCCGCCGGGGCAGTTCGGGCTGCACGGACCGGCCCTGGAGGCCGGACTGGCGGCGGAAAACCTGACCGAATCCCAGTTCGGACTGGCCAGCACGAAGTTCCGCTGGAACGTTTCCGGAACCTACATGCAGGTCATCCCGCGGATTTATTCCACCGACGCCGCCGGCCGCGAGCCGCGCGATTTCCTGGCCGACGCATTCCCGACGATGCGCCAAATGGCCGGCGCCATCTTCCTCAAGGGGTACCAGTGGCCTTTCGATCCGCAGCGGATCGCCGATTACCAGTCGTCGCTCGTCGACGTGCTGGTGTTCGGCGAAACCCGCCGGGGCCGTCGCGTGTGGATGGACTTCCGAAGCAATCCCATCGGCCGGGCCGGCATGCAGGCGTTCGACCTCGGCGACCTGCCGGACGAGGCATCGGATTATCTGCACAGGTGCGCGGCTTTGCAGGCGCGGCCCATCGACCGGCTGCGCCACATGAACCCCCTGGCGATCGACGTTTACGCCGAAAACGGCCTCGACCTCCGAAGGGAGCCGCTCCAGATCGCCCTCTGCGCCCAGCACAACAACGGCGGGCTGGCCGTCAATACGTGGTGGGAGTCCGGCCTGCGGCACACGTTCGTGATCGGCGAAATGGCCGGCACGCACGGCGTCAAACGGCCCGGCGGCGCGGCCCTCAACAGCGGACAGGTCGGAGGGCTGCGCTGCGCCACCTACATCGCCAACGTCTATCTCGAGGACACGATGGACTTCGGCCGGGCCCAGGCGCGCACCGAAGGCCAACTCGGCCGGGCGATAGAGCGCCTGTCCGGCAGGAGCAACCCCAGGGCCCGGCGAAGCCCGCGAGAGGTCCTCGAGGAAATCCGGGATCGCATGACGGCCGCCGGCGGGCACCTTCGCGAAATCGGCACTGTGACGGCCGCCTTGCGGGACGCGATCGCCCTCGCGCGGGAGGTGCGAAAGAACGGCTTGGCGCGGGCGGGCAAACAACCGGAGGAACTGGCCGCGTCGCTGGCCGCGCAGCACATGGCCCTGACCAGCGCGGCCTATCTGAAGGCGATCAAGGAACTGCTGCGGACCGGCGCCGGATCCCGCGGGTCCTACCTCGTCGTCGGCCGGGAGGGCGCCGAAGTGCACCCGTCGGTGCTGGATGAACGGACGGGCGCTCCTCTGCGGGTCCAGCCCGAGAACGAGTCGCTTCGCCGCACGATCCTGCGGCTGCAATACGACCCGAAGGCCGCGGAACTGTTCTCCGTCCGCGCCGTGGCGCCGCGGACGGCGCCGGCCGACCGCAAATCTTTCGAGACGGCCTGGGCGGAGTATCGCGCCGGCGAAATATACAAACCCAGATAGGATGGTGCGACCTATGGCAAGATTCAAGCGGCTGGATGTCCTGAATGCGATGGTCCAAACCGGCGTCGTGCCGGTCTTCTACCACGGCGATGTCGAGACGGCCGTCTCGATCGTCCGGGCCTGCGCCGACGGCGGGGCCGGGGTCGTCGAATTCACCAACCGCGGCGACCGGGCGTTCATGGTCTTCGCGGAACTGGCGAAGCGGTTCGCCGAGGAGCGGCCGGAGGTCATCCTGGGCGCCGGCTCCATCGTCGACGCCCCGACGGCCTCACTGTACCTGTCGTCCGGCGCCAACTTCCTCGTCGGGCCCGTCCTCAATGCGGAGATCGCGCGGTTGTGCAATCGCCGCAAGGTCGCCTACAGTCCGGGCTGCGGCACTCCGAGCGAGATTTCGGCGGCCGAGGAACTCGGCGTGGAGATCGTCAAAATCTTCCCGGGAAAGGAAGTGGGTGGACCGGCTTTTGTCAAGAACATGCTCGGCCCGTGCCCCTGGACCTCCCTCATGCCCACCGGCGGAGTGGAGGCCACCCGGGAGAGCCTGGAGGCCTGGTTTGCGGCCGGCGTCGCGTGCGTGGGCATGGGTTCCAACCTCATCACGAAAGAGGCGGTGGCCGCACGCGACTTCGCCGGCATCACCCGCAAGGTCGCCCAGGTCATCGCGTGGATTCGGCAGGTCCGCTCTGCCGCGCCTTAAGACCGGCGATGGAGCGCCGGCGGTCAAACTGCGCTCCCTTCGGCGGCGCTCAAGGTGGGGCGTTATGCGGCGCGGCGGGCGGTCCCGCGCGAAAAGAATGGTCCGCCTCACCCGGAGCCGCCGATAGTATAGAGTGCCGTCGCGGCCGGAAACGCGGGGCCGGGGTCTTGGACCAGAGGCGCTGGTAGGCGGTCCTGTGCCGTCCCGATTGGGCTTGCACTTCGGCGGCCGGACGGGCATGCTGAACGGGTCACCCAAAGGAGACGAGCTATGTCTGATCGGACCGTTTTCGCCAGCCTCTTTCACGGGACCTGCCGCGCCGGCGTCCTTTGCCTCCTGCTTTCGGCCCTCGCGGCGCTGGGCGGGTGCGCGGGCCAGACCGCGCGGATGGACCTGGACAGCGAGGACGACGCGCTGCTGGGGGCAATGAGCAGCAAGGACTTCCGGGCCGCCTGTTTCCAGATGGCCCAGTCGCTCATCCGCCTGCCGCAGATCCAGAACGCCGCCAACCCGCCGACGCTCGCCTTCACGGAAGTCGTCAACGCGAGCGACGAACTCTTCAGCACCGACGACCTGCTGTATAAGATCCGGACGGAACTCATCAAGAACTGCGGCGGGAAGATCCTCTTCCTCGACCGCGACATCATCGACCAGATCCGCGCCGAACGCCGCGACAAGGACCTCGGGAAGGTCACGACGAGCGGCAGCAAGGCCGTTTACGGGGCCGACCTGTTCATGTCCGGCCGCGTCGAGAGCATCCGCCGAAGCCGGGGACGAACGCAGACCCAATACATGCGCCTGTCGGTCCGCCTGACGGACGCCGCCTCCAGCGCCATTCTCTGGGAAAACGATTACGAACTGAAGAAACTGGTCCGGGCCGGCGTGTACGACCGCTGACCGGCCCATTGCGAAGGGATGCTCGATGAATCGGCTCTCGCTCGCTGCGCTCCTTGCCGCCGCCGGGGCGATCCTCCTCGCCGCCGGCTGCGAACCCCAGGCCCAACGGACGACCCCTGCCTGGGTCAACCCGCTCGACCTGATGGAATCGCGCCTCCCGGCCGACCCGAAGGACTCGAATTACGTCCTGGCGCGGATGGAGTTCGGCCGGCAGGCCATCCTCCTGGGTTCCTACATGCGCGCCAAGCCGCGGCTCCGCGAAGCCTTTGACCAACTCGAGGTCGAGCACGAGAACGTCGGGGCGGCGCTTTCGTCGGAGCGGCTCAAGTATTACAAGGGCGAGACCTACGAGCGGGCGATGCTGTGCACCTACTCCGCCCTCGCCGAGTACCTGGCGGGGAACTACAACGAGGCGCGGATCCTCTTATCGCGGGCGCTCCTGGCCGACAAGGGGGCCGTCGTCGAAAAATCCACCCCCGCCGAGGTCGGCGAGGATTTCGGCCTCGCCTTCTATTGGGTCGGAAAGACGTACGCGAAACTCGGCGACATGGATAACTCGGCCATCGCTTTCCGCAAAGCCACCACCCGGACCCCGCGAAAGGAAAAAGACGCGGAGCGCGAATCCAAAGAGGACGCCAAGGCCGCCGGCGAGATGCTCAAGAAACGGACCGAGGGCGAAGCCTGGGTCTACAAGACCTTCCACAACCCCGAGAAGCCCGACCTGTACATCGAGCCGATCGTCAACCTCGCCGAGGCCACGCCGGCCAGCGCTCCCGCCGTCCTCCAGGGCGCCGCGCCCGCCAGCCCCGTTCGCCGATCCGCCGACAAGGCCGAGGAATTTTTCACCCCCGCCTTCCAGACCGCGACGAACCTGGTCCTCACGATCGACGTGGGGCGGTGCCCCTACAAGTACCTGGGCGGCATCAGCGGCGAGAAGACGGAGTTCGGCCGGTCGCCCGTCTGTCCGCGGGCGGTTCGCGTTTACATAGACGGCCATTACGCCGGACCCGCCTTCCAGGTGCTGGACCTCTGGGACCAGGCGTCCACGCAGGACCGCATCGGCGAAAAGGAGGCAGCCCAGGCCACCAAGGCGATCCTCCGCGAAATGCTCAGTTACGCCCCCTACGCCGGCTCGGCCGCCAGCCATTGGGACATCTCCGGCGACGTCCGCCATTGGACCACGCTGCCCGGCAAGGTCTTCATCTTTGCGGCCGACGTGGCCCCCGGCCCGCACACGGTCCGGCTCGAGATGTACGACATCAACGGTTCACGTCTGCCCCGGTGGACGAATACGTATTACGGCATCGGCGTTCCGAAGACAGGCGAGGCCTGCGTCTCTCTGGCTCCCTGGTTCGACGGCGACAACCGGCTCGGACCGGACGACGTCCGCAAGGCCATCGCCGGCGGCGCGCAGCCCGCTTCGACCTACGGATTCTAGCGCACGCGGCGCGATTGGCGACTTTCCGAAAGGAGCGGTTCCATGCGATCAGCGACGGCGGTTCTGGCGACAATTCTTGTGCTCGCGCTGGCCGGCTGCGAGGCCAACCCCAAACAGGTGGACCAGGGCGGACGCGTCCTCCTCGAAGGGTTCACCGTCAGCCAGTACGTCTCCGTCCTCCGCCAGGAGAGCGACCGCGTCGAAGGCGACCTCCTGCGCGTCCGCACGGAACTGAAGAACCGCAAGAAGGAAAACATCTGGGTCGACATCCAGGTCATCTGGAAAGACGCCCAGGGCTTCGCCCTTTACGAGACCAGTTGGGCGCCGTTCATGATCCCCGCACGCTACACCAAGACCCACGAGATCGTGAGCATCAACCCCCAGGCGGCCGACTACGAATACCGCGTCCGCCAGGCCAGCAAGGCCGAGGTCAAGTGAACCGCCCATCCGAACCGCGAGGGCCCTGACGACGGGAAACCAGACCATGCGATCCGACGTGAAGCGCCCACCCGCTGCCACGGCCTTCCTGCTTCTGCTCGGCAGCGCGCTCCTCCTCGTGGCGACCGGCTGCGGGCCGGCCTACAAACCCTTGCCTTACGTCCCGAAGGCCGCCGCCGCGCCGCCCATCACCGCCTGCCACGACGCCGTCGGCCACGTCAAAGGCATGAAGCCCTGGATCCTGGGGGGAACCTGCTGCTGCACCCCCACGCGCGAAAACTACGACCTCCACGTCGCTCAGGGCACTCTCCCGCGCGACATGTTGTACGAGGCATATCTTGATTTACACAAGCAGCGCGGCATCGTGACGGATCTGGACCACAAGAACTGCGGCAACCTGTGCGACCACGGACCGCACGTCCTCGCGGGAGGCAGGTGCTTGGCCACTCCGATACCGGGCACGCCCATGTACGAGGCCATCACCTACGGGCCTCACGCCCCGCTCGCGCCCGGCGAAGCGAACGCGAGCCCCAAGTAAAACGTCCCTGCCCGTCGCCGCACAAGCGGCTCGGAGCGGGACAAGGAGGGTCCGATGAAACGCCTCGGCTACTGCGTTGGAGGCCGTCCGGTGGTTGTGTTCCTGGCAGCCGTGGTTCTCGTTGGCGCCGCGTGGAGCGCGCCGCGCGCGTGTTTCGCGAAGCCGAAGATTGAGGTGGCGCCGCCTCCGCCGCCGAGCGGCGAAAAACCGGCCAAACCCGCCTACGACTACAAACACGAAATCCAAAAGGTCCAGCGCGACCGCAAACTCGTCCTCGCGCTCCTGAGGCCCGGCGACGTCGTCGAGTTGCAGGAGTATCTGCCCTTCGGCCGCGGCGTGAACATCTCGCGCAGCGGATCCGCCGAAGTGGACGTCCAGACGACAAGGACCGGCGGGACCGGCAAGGGAACAACGGCCACCGTGACGGGCGAGGGCAGCACGACGATCCGGACGGGTCGCGAAGACGCGCCGGTCTTCATGCCCCCGGTGATCCGCCAGTACCTGACGCGCGAACTGGTCGCCACGCGCCAGTTCGTCGTCATCGAGCGCGAGCGCATCCTCGAAATCGCCCGCGAACTCGCCCTCGCGAAGACCGCCGCCGTCAACCCCGAGACCGCGCCGCGGCCGGGTCGGCTCATCGGCGTCCATTACATCGTCGAAGGGTTCTACTGTCCGGCGGGGGGTCTGCCCGCCGACGATCCGGCCCTCGCCCCCGTTCGCCGCGAAATCAATAAACGCCGACTCAACCTCGACCCCACCCTCGCCTGCGTCATGTACCTGACGGTCTACAAGGTCGAGACGGGCGAAGTCAAAGCCGTCGCTTGCGGCGCCGACCTCAGGCCCTTGGTGGCCGTCCAACGCGCCGTCGAAGACCTCCTCGACCAGATGCGCGACGTCGCCGAACCCACACGCGTCGTCCGCGTGGACAAGGAGACGGGGATGGCGGTGCTGGACATCGGATCGTCCGACGGCGTCGCGCCGGGCACCGCATTCACCATTGAGACGGCCCCGGCCGAGGGCGCGCCGACGAAGACCGTCACGGCCACGGCCGAGAAGGTGGACCTCCTCTCCTCGACCGTCAAACTCTCGGACCCGAAGGCCCCCGTCCACGAAGGCGACGCCGCCAAACTCGCCAAAACCCCCGCCCAGGAGGGGGAAACGCCCAAAGGCGCCGAAGAAAAGCCGACCGAACAACCGGAGAAAAAGCCCGCGGAAAACCCCCAGCCCTGACGGCCGTCGAAAAACTGCGATCCGCCCGCAAGCCCAGGCGCTCTTTTTCTCGTGCCGCTCGATTCTCTCTGCTCAGCGGTGCCTTGACAATCCCCGCCTCTTCCCGTAAATCTCTGGGTTCCAAAAACGTACGGACTTGCCGGGTCTCGGGAGGATTGACCGTGGACAGGATGATCGAGGTCGAAAACCTCACAAAGTGGTACGGCCGGACGCTGGCCCTCGACCGCGCGACGTTCGAGGTCCTGCGGGGCCAGATCGTCGGCTTCCTGGGGCCCAACGGCGCGGGCAAGACCACGGCGCTTCGCATCTTGACCGGTTTCATGCCCGCCACCAGTGGCCGGGCCAGCGTCTCCGGCCACGACGTCTTCAGCGACAGCCTCGCCGTCCGCTCCTCCATCGGCTACATGCCGGAGAACGTCCCGCTGTATCCGGAGATGCGGGTGGACGAGTACCTGAAGTTCCGCGCGGCGCTGAAGGGCATCGCGGGGTCGAAGCGCCCCGCGGCCGTGGAGGCGTCCGTCAAGCGGTGCTGGCTCCAGGACGTTCGCCGCCGGCCGGTCGGGCAACTCTCGAAAGGGTTCCGCCAGCGTGTCGGCCTCGCCGAGGCGCTTCTGGGCGAGCCGCCCGTCCTGATTCTCGACGAGCCGACGATCGGCCTGGACCCGACGCAGATACAGGAGACGCGCCGCCTCATCCGTTCGCTGGGCGGCGAGCACACGATCTTGCTCTCGAGCCACATCCTGCCGGAGGTCGAGAGGACGTGCTCGCACCTGGTGATCATCGCGGCGGGCCGGATCGCCGCCGCGGGCAGCGTCGAGGAACTTCGCCGAGGCGCCGCGGCCCAGCACCACGTCGTTCTGGAGGTCCGCGCCGCCGAGGGCGGCGACGGGCCTAACGAAATGAGCCGTGCCGTCGGACAAATCGCCGGCGTCGCCGCCGTCTCCCGCGAGGAGGCGGGCGACGAGTGGCAACACTTCGCCGTCACGCCGACGGGCGACCGCGACGTGCGCGAGGCCCTGGCGGCCCTGGCGGCGCAGCGCGGCTGGCGCCTGCGCGAGATTCGCAGCGAGGCGCCGAGCCTGGAGGAACTGTACCTGCAGATTACGGCCGGCGACGCGGCCGCCCGCGCGATCGCCGCCGCCTGATGAACGCGCGATTCAAACGCAGAGAGCGCAGAGACCGCGGAGAAGGAAGAGGGAGTTGTTCAACAAAAGAGGCCGTTTGCGTACTCTGCGTTCTCAGCGTCCTCTGCGTTGAAATCACGGTGTAGTCAAGGAGTGCCGCGATGCGAAACATCCTCGTTCTGACGCGCCGCGAGGTCGCGTCCTACTTCGTCTCGCCCGTCGCGTACGTCGCGATGGCGCTATTTCTGGTGATCTCGGGCATCTTTTTCGCGCTCGGCGACTTCTATCCCGGCGCCCCCGCCCAGATGCGCTCCCTCTTCGAGATCATGATGATCATCCTCATCTTCGTCCTGCCGATCCTGACGATGCGGAGCCTGGCCGAAGAGTTCCGCACCGGCACTATTGAAACCCTCCTGACCGCGCCTGTCACCGACGCCGAGGTGGTCGTCGGCAAGTTCCTGGGGTGCTGGCTCGTGTACCTGGCGATGCTCGTCCCGACCCTGGTTTACGTCGTGCTGCTGGCGGCGTTCGGCCGGCCGGACTACGGCCCGATCGCCAGCGGATTCCTGGGCCTCGCGCTCCTCGGGGCGCTCTACGTGGCCGTCGGCATCCTCGCTTCCTCCATGACGCGGAACCAGGTGATCGCGGCGGTGGTGGCGTTCGTCATCCTGGCGGTGATCGGCCTGTTGGGCCCGTGGATTGCGGCGAGCGTTCCCGGCACGTGGCGCCACATCGTCAGCCGGATCGCCGTCCGGTCCCATTACATGGACTTCAGCCAGGGCGTCGTGGACCTGGTGCACGTCCTCTATTTCGTGGCGGTAACGGTGTACGCCCTGTTCCTCGCGGTCAAAATCGTGGAGAGTCGCCGATGGCGCTGAAAACGCAAAACCCTTCCGACCGGCCCCCCGCCGCCGACGCGGGGCCCCTCTCGCAATCCCAGCGATGGGTCCGTTTCGGCTCGAACGTCGCGCTGGCGCTCGTGCTGGCGACGGTCCTCGCGGTCGCCGCCGTCTGGCTCTCGGGGGCGTTTCTGCGCGGCCGGGCTCGGAGCGACTGGACCGCCGCGGGGCGCTTCAGCCTGAGCCCGCGCACCAAGGCCCTCCTCGCCGACATCCCTTCGGACTGCGACATCCGACTGACGAACCTTTACTCGCACGCGCCGGAGATCCCCGCCTCGGCGGAACAGTGGCGGCGCGTCCAGGACCTGCTCTCGGAATACGAAATGTCTTCGCCGCGCATCACCGCCGAGGCCGTCAACCCCGCCGTGGACGTCGGCCAGGTCGAAACGCTCGTCAATCGGCTCCGCACGCGCTATGAAAAGGACCTGGAGAAACCGAAGGCCCTGGTCGCGGAGTTCGGCCGGTTGCGGACGGATCTCGGTGCTGTGCTCAAAGCCGAGGCCGACCGCGCGAGCGCCGCCGCCGACGCCTGGACTTCCGGCCCCGCCGAGGTCGTCAACTCCTTGCGAATGGTCGCCCAGCGCTGGCGGCAACTGGAGACGCTCGGCACCTTCACCGCCGCCGCCGTCCAATCCCTGACGGACCAGGCCTTGCCGGCCTACGCGACGGCCCTCTCGCGCGCGAAGGAATTCCTCGGCCCGGTCGGCGACAACTTCGAGGCCGTCCCCGCCCTTTACAAGCAACTGCGCGACGCCGCCAAGGACGCCGACGTCCCGCCTGCTGCCCGCGAGGTCCTCGCCTCGGCCGAGGCCGTCTACGCCCCGCTCGTCGAACGCATCAAGGCGTTCAACAAGCAGGCCGCCGACCTCCCGGAACTCGAACTCGACAAGATCCGCGACCGGATCGGCGAAGGCGAAACCCTCCTCATCGAAACCTCCGTTCCGCGCGGAGTCATCCGGGTGGCGGAGGACCCGACGAGAATCGTAAAGCCCATCATCAAGGATCCGTCCAGGCCCGCCGAGGTACCGAAGGTGGTGGTTCTGAAGGTCGAACACGGCTCAGAAGTGATTGTTCCAGCGCCCATGCTCCGCGATTACGAGCAGCAACTGCGCGTCGGCCAGGGCCTCACGGTGACCAGCGCCAAGGTCGAGGCGCGCCCCGACCGCGTCTACGTCGTCTCCTTCGACGACATCTGGGTCCGCAATCGCGCGTCCGGCGAAGAAGGCCAGGCAGAGCGCCTCTTCGCGGGCGAACAGGCCGTCTCCAGCGCGCTGCTGGGCCTCCTGCACGCCGACAAGCCGGCCGTCCTGTTCGTCACGTCCGGCGAGCCGGCGACGATGGGGGGCGGCCCGTACGCGGAAATAGCGGAGCGGCTCCGCAAGGCCAACTTCATCGTCGAGGACTGGAACCTGGCGCGCGAGCCCGCCATGCCCGCGCCCGAGCACATGACCTTCCCGATCCTCGTTCTCGTGCCGCCGCCTCCGATGAACCCCCAGATGCCCGCGCCGCCGTCCTCGCCCGAACAATACGCCCCCGCCGTCGAGACCATCAAGAAAGGGGCGGCGGCGATCGTCTTGGGGGAACCGGCCGGCATGTTCGGCCCGGCCGTCCCCTACCGCGACCTCTTCGACACTTTCGACCTCTTCGACACTTTCGGCCTCGAGGGCAAGTTCGAGGCCGTTGCCGTCCACAAGGTCGTCGTGGATCAGCGCGGCACGGAGCGGGCCGTCCCCCAGATTGAAATCACCCGCTATCCCGAGCACGCGATCACGGCGCCCCTCGGCGCCCTGCCGACCATGCTCGTGACGGCCATGCCCGTCATGCCGAAGGCGCCCCTTCCCGAAGGGGTCACCGTCCAGCCGATCCTCACGCTGCCCACGGGCGCCGATTACTGGGCCGACACGACCGCCATGGAGGCGATGCGCGGCGAAGCGAAACGCGACGAAGTGGAGGACCTCATTCCGACGGCCGAGCGGCCGGTCGTCCTCGCCGCCGCCGTCACCAGGGAACTCGCGCCCGAAACCGCCAAGCAGACCGCCGAGGGCGAACCCAAACCGCCCGTCGAGAAAGCGGAACGTCCCGCCGGGAAGGTCCAGAAGGTCGTCTTCTTCGGCGATGGCGACTTCGCCGCCGACCGTGTCGCCTTCTACCGCACGATGTTCGGCCAACAGGTCTTCCCCGGGAACGCCGAACTCTTCCTCAACAGCCTCCTCTGGGTGGCCGGCACCGAGCACCTCATCACGGTCAGTCCCGAGGCGCTCGAGGCCCGCCGCATCGGCGACTTGGGCGCCTGGACGCTGCCGCTTCGCATCCTCATCATCGCGGGGCTTCCCCTGGCCGCCGGCATCGTCGGCCTCATCGTTTACATCCTCCGCAGGAGATAGGGTATGACAAGATTTTCTGGCATCGGCGAAACTGCAACTTGGTGTGGCACGGCCGGCCTTGCCCGGCCGTGCGTTCCGGCGCGCTTGCGCACGGCGGGACAAGACCCGCCGTGCCACACATGTCTAAGCCCTTGCCCGACGCCGGAAAACCCTGTCACGCCCAGGAGATAATCGATGCGCTACTCGACCACGCTCATCCTCGCCCTGGCGGTGTTTGCGGTCGCCGTCGCCGTCTACGTCTTCCGCGACCGCCTGACCGGCGAGACGACCGAACCGGCGAAGCCGGCCGAGGCCCTCAACCTCATCCGGGACGTCGCCCCCGCGGACGTCGCCGGCGCCACGCTCCTTGAGAACGCCGAGGGGGAACTAAAGACCAAGGTCGCCTTCGCCAGGACGGACGGCGAGTGGCGCCTCACGGAGCCCGTCAAGGATGCGGCCGACGGCTACGAGGTGGATCGGCTCCTGCGCGCCTGCCTCGAAGGCCAATACCGCCAGACGCTCGAGACCGGCGCCGCGGGCCAGCCCGACCTCAAGGACCTGGGGCTCGAGCCCCCGGCCTTCCGTTTCACCTTCACGACGAAGAAGAAGGACAGCCAGGCCGAACGCACCAGCACCGTTGACATCGGCCGCCGAAGCGCTTTCGGCGAAGGCGTCTACGTCCGCCTGGACAAGGCGAAAAAAGTCTACGTCCTCGACGCGGCGACGCTCGCGGAGCGCGCCGGCGAAAAAACCGACACCTATCGCAGCCACGACGTCGCCACGCCCGCGCGCGACCAGATCGTGCGCGTCAGCCTCGCCGGCTCCCGCGGCGAGGTCGTCCTCAACCGCTCCGGCGCGACAGGCGACCGATGGATCCTCGCCCAGCCCATCACCGCCCGCGCCGACCCCGACGCCGTCGACGCCATCCTGCAGGAACTCGGGCGCCTCCGCGTCAAGGAGTTCGTCAAGGACGCGGTGACGGATCTGGCGGGCTACGGCCTGACGGCGCCGCGGCTGCGGGTCACCCTGTGGAAAGAGGCGCCTGCGCCCGAAAAGCCCGCCGAAACCGCCGAGGGCGCCGAGAAGGCCAAGGAAACCAAACCCAAGGCCGAACCCGCCGTGGCGACGACCCTGGTGTTCGGCTCGTGGGCGGACCTGAAGCACAAGACCGTCTGCCTGATGACCGCCGATGCCGTGGGACGCGTCGTCAGCGTCGACGCCGACGTCCTGAAGCCCCTCGAAAAGAGCGCCGACGACCTGCGCGACAAGCGCGTCCTCGCCCTCAGCAAGAACCCGGTCACACGCGTCGAGGTGAAGAATGCCGCCGGCGAGTTCGAACTCAAGAAAGCCGACGCCGGTTGGCGGTTGCTCGTCCCCGGCCGCGACGAAACCGACGCCGACCCCGATGCCGTCGATAAACTCCTTGCCGGCGCCGCCGGCCTCAAGGCCATCTACTACCTCTCCGACGAAGAACGGAAGAAAGACTTTGCGGAGGGCCTCAAGCCCCAGGGCCACATCCGGCTCTGGCTCGAGGGCGAGGCCGCCCCGCAGGCCATCCTCGTCGGCGGCAGCGCCGAGAGCCGAACGCTCGTCGCCAACGCCTCCGAGCCCTGGATCGGCCGCGCCAACGAAAACGACCTCGCCTGGTTCCACGAGGGCTGGCTCGCCTGCCGCGACAAGCGCGTCCTGGAGTTCAAGGCGAAGGACGCGACCGGCCTGGCGGTCCGGGCGCCCGACCGCGCCGTCGTCCTCGAGCGAAAAGGCGACGCCTGGAAGATCGTCCAGCCGATCGAGGCCGATCCCGAGCCTGGCTTCGCCGAGGGCCTCCTCGACGCCCTCAAGGACCTGCGATGCACAAAGTTCGTCGCCCGCACGGAGGACTTCAAGGCCCACGACCTCGACCCCGGCCAGATCGTCTGCACCATCACCCTCGCGCCCGAGGGCAAAGGCGCGGAACCGCCGAAGAAAACCCTGCGCCTCGCCGTCAAGGAGGACGGCTCCTCGGTCGGCCGCGTGGACGGAAGCGACCTGGTGTTCCAGGCCGCCGCCAACCTGCCGCGCCTGTTGGCCGCCGAGCCGCTCCCACGCGCCATGACCGAGTTCCTCAGCACGGACATCACGGGGCTCGAGATCGTTGCCGGCAAGGAGACGCTCCGCCTCGCCAGGAAAGACGCGAAATGGAATCGCCTCGACGAGGCCGGCAGCCTCGTC
>JAPLMM010000148.1 GCA_026387035.1 Planctomycetota bacterium | reverse complement strand
CCCCCGGAAGCTAGCGCCAGGGCCGGTGGTCTCCAAAAAACCGCCCCAAAATACCCCCCAAAACCTCCTCAAAAAAGTTATCCACAATCCTCCTTCGCCCTGCGGGCTACGGAGGACAGGTCGCCGGTCGTAAGTTGAACCCCACCGTGACACGGGCCACGGCAGGGAACGTGCCCGGCGGCTCCCGCCGCCGGCTCGAAAAGTCGCGGCTCGAACCCGGCTTCGTCTGCGACTACGCCGTGGCAGGCGGCGCCGGGCGCCTCGGGACCGGAGAATCAACACTTGCAATGGACCTTGCCGGTTTCTACGATAACGGAATCGTTTTGAAAGGAGCGGGCCACCTGCCCGAGGCCGGTCGGGGCGCTAGAGCCTGGGCCGGCGGGGCGGCGAACCAGGAGCACGCCGATGAGATTGCGCGACTTGCTCGACGAATCCGTCGTCAGGGTCGGTCTGGAAAGCCGGGACAAGGAAGAGTGCTTCGAGGAGATGATTGACCTCCTCGTCCGCGCCGGCCGCCTCTCCGACCGGGCGGGCGCGCTGGAAGCCGTCCTCCAGCGCGAACAGCAGGGCACGACGGGCATCAGCGACGGCATTGCGATCCCGCACGGCAAACACGCGTCGATTCCGACGCTCACGGTGGCCGTCGGCACCAGCGCCGACGGCATCGAGTTTGACGCCGTCGACGGCGAGCCCGTTCACGCGGTCTTCATGCTCCTGGCGCGGATCAACGACCCGGGTCCCCATATCCGGGCGCTCGCGGAAATCGCCCGCCTCGTTCAGACGCCGGGACTTTACCGCCGGCTCGTCGAAGCGGGTTCCGCCAGGGAAATCCTCAACATTCTCGACGCCGAGGAGTGAGGCGGAAGGGTCGGGCAGGGGCGGCAGGCCCTGTAGTGAGAGAATATCTCTACTACAGGGCAGGCGGGGTGGGACGATGCGCGACGTTATCCAAAAAATGCTCCAGGCCGAGGCCGAGGCCAAATGTATCGTCGCCGAAGCCGAAGCCAAGGCCGACCAGATCCGGGCCGACGCACGCCGAAAAGCCCAGGAACTCATCGAAGCGGCCCGCCGTGACGCCCAGGACGAGGCCGACAAGGTCGTCCGCACAGCCGTCCAGGAAGCCGAACAGCAAAAACGGTCCCGTCTTCAGGAGGCCGCTGAAGCGATCCGCGCCGAACTCCAGGTCGCCCCCGCCCTCCGGAAAGAAGCCGTCGAAACGGTCGAGAGGGTCGTCCGCGGCACGGCCGACGGGACCACGAACGGGTAGCCTCCATGGCCCTGCAAATCGCTTTGGATCTGGACTACCTGGCGGCCAACGTTCACGGCCGCCGGAGCCGCCTCGCCGAGGCCGACCGTCTCGACGCCCTCTGTCGGCTGCGCACCGTGACGGACCTGGCGCGGGCCCTGTTTCCCGAGAGCCGGTTTCTGACCGCTGCGGCGCTCCAGCGGGTGCTCATCCTGGACCAGGTGGAGGAACTGACGGAGATCGCGTCGCGCCTGGGCGGGGCCGCCGGAAAGATTTTGGACTGGCTGGGCGTGCGGTTCCAGATGGAGAACCTGAAGGTGCTGGCGCGCGGCCTGGCGGGCGGGATGGCGCTGGAGGACCTCCGGCCGCACCTCATCCTCCTGCCCGACGACCTGGCGCTGCCGGTGGAGGCGCTGGCGTCGGCGGGGTCGCTGGAGGCGTTCGCCGCCCTCGTGCCGCACGAGCCGCTCCGGGAAGGGCTCCGGCGCTGCGCCGACCTATTCGCCCGCCGGCCGAAGGCCTTCTTCCTCGAGGCGGGTCTCGATGCCGGGTACCTGGAGGAACTGCTGTCGCGGGCGCGGGCGTTGCCGGCCGCCGACCGGCGGGAAGTCCTCCCGATCGCCCTCCAGGAAGCCGACACGTTTCATATGATGTTGGCGGCGCGGGGCAAGTTCCACTACGGCCTGGGTCCGGAGGCGATCGTGCCGTTCCACGTCCGCAAGACGCGGATTCCGCGCCAGACGTTCGCGGCGATGGCAGCCGCAGAGCACGTGGCCGACGTGGCGTCGGCGGCAGCCGGCGCGGCATTGGATGAAGTTCCGGCGGTGGCGAAGGAAGCCTTGACGGCGGCGGACCTGGAACCCCTGGCGTGGGGGCGGTACTACCGGCTGGCGAACCGGGCGTTCCGCCGATGCCACATGGGCCTCGGCGCCGTCGTCGCCTACGCCGCCATCCGCCGAGTCGAACTGGCGAACCTGATTACGCTGAGCGAGGGCATCCGGCTGGGCCGACCGGCCGACGCCATTCGCCGGCGCCTCATCCCCGCTGCGCCGGGGCGAGGCCCGGCCGCTCAACGGGAGCCGACCCGTGTTTAGCGTCGTCCCGATGCAGCGTCTGAGCGTTGTCGTCCTGGAACGGGACGAGCGGATGGTGCTGCGCGGTTTAGGGTTGTTGGGGGCGGTCCACCTGGTGCGGTCGGAGGCGGGTCCCGAGACGGCGCCGCAGGCGCCGCCGGACCGGACGGAGGACCTTCGGCGGGCGGACGCGCTTCTGGCCCGAGTGGACAAACTGGTCCGCGACCTGGAACTGGCCGACCTGCCGCAGGTCGGCACGGACCTTCCCCCTGCGCAGCATCCTGCGGAGATGGGCCTGCAAGAGATCGAGAAGTCGCTGGCGCCGCTGGAGGGTCAGGCGGCCCAGGTCCTCCAGAGCCGCGCCGCAGCCCTCCAGCGGTGGGCCCGCGTCACGACGCTCCTGGAACAGGTCGGGGCCTACGAGGGCCTGGACCTGTCGCTGGAGCAGATCGGGCGGTTCTCGTTCCTGCACTTTGCGATGGGCAGCCTGCCGGAAGAGCACTTCGAGGCGTTCGAGAGAAAGGTCGGGCCGAACGTCATCCTGCTGCCGCTTGGCGAGAAGGGCGGGCGCCGTCGGCTCGTGGCGGTCACGAGCCGCAAAGGCCGCTTCGCCCTGGAGACCGGACTGGACCAGGCGGGGTTTCAGCACGAGGTGATCCCGGAGCCGGCAGCGGGAACGATGAAGCAGGTCCTGGCCGAGGCCCGCCGCGAGAAGGCGGAACTTGGGCAGGAACTGGCCCGCCCGCGCGAGGCGCTGGAGGCGCTGCGGGGGGACCTGGCCTCGCCCCTGGCCCGCCTGCGGGCCGCCGCCGACATCGAACGCCGAATCCTCGACGCCGAACAGAACTTCCCCCACACCGACGCGACGGTCCTCATCACCGGCTGGATTCCCAAGTCCGACGTCCCGCAAGTCCGGCACCGCCTCCAGGACCTGGTGGGCGGCCGATGCGTCGTCGAGGCCGAGGACCCCGGCGACGTCCCAGAGGACCAGATCCCGGTGCTGCTGCGGCATCCTCGGCTCCTGAGGCCGTTCGAGATGCTGGTGGTGGGTTACGGCCTGCCGGGATACCGGGAACTGGAGCCGACCCTCTTCGTCGCGATTACGTTCCTGGTGATGTTCGGCATCATGTTCGGCGACGTGGGTCATGGCGGGGTGCTGGTGCTGGGGGGCCTGGCGATGCTGGTGGCGGCCCGGCGCGAGAAGGTCCGCGACGTCGGCATGCTGCTGCTCCTGGCCGGCGCCAGCAGCATCGGCTTCGGGCTGGTGTACGGCGAGTATTTCGGGATGCGCGGGTGGGGCCTCTGGTACAACCCGCTGGAGGAAGGCAAGACGATGGAACTCCTGGCCGACTCCATCGTCATCGGCGTGGTGATCATCAGCCTGGGCCTGATCCTGAACATCATCAACCGGTTCCGGCGTGGCGACATCGTCGGGGGGTTCCTGGACAAGTTCGGCGTCGTCGGGGCCGTCTTCTACTGGGGCGTGCTCGCCCTCCTGATGAAAATCCTCGTCTATCATGAGGTGGACCTGCATTGGATCGAGGTGGCCCTGCTGGTCGTCCTGCCGGCCCTGGCGCTGCTGCTGATGGCGCTCAAGGAGCCGATCGCCTATGCCCTGCGGCGGCGCGCCGGCGGCGCGGCGCATGGCGACAGCCTCCTCCTGGCCTCCGTCGAGTCGGTCGTCGAGGTTTTCGAGGGCGTCCTGGGGTACATGGCGAACACAATCTCGTTCGTGCGGTTGGCGGCGTACGCGATGAGCCATGCGGCCCTCCTGGCCGCCACGTTCCTGATGGCGCGCGAGGTTTCGCACTTGGTTGGGGGAGGGGGGCTCGGCAGCGCGATGGGCGTCCTGGTGATCATCCTCGGCAACATCCTGACGATTCTCCTGGAAGGCATCATCGCGTCGGTCCAGGCGATCCGGCTCCAGTACTACGAGTTTTTCGGGAAGTTTTTCTCCGGCAGCGGGCGGGCGTTCCGGCCGTTCCGGCTGGCTGAGAGGGACGCGGGGTCCTCCCCGCGACCATAGCGAAGGAGATGACCATGAAGGCGCTTCAATGGATGCTTTTGGCGGTGACGGTGGCTGTGCTGCTTTGGGGCGCGCCGGTCCGGGCCGCCGAACCGGCGGCCGACTCGGCCGCCAACCCCGGCGACGAACCCCGTGCCCAGGCCGCCGCCCGACCCGCCGTCAGCGACGCCAAGGCGATGGCGCTGGCCGCCTCGGTGGCCTTTGTCACCGCCGTCAGCATCCTCGGCGCCGCCTACGCCGTCGGACGCATCGGGTCGGCGGCCCTCGGGGCGGCGGCTGAAAAACCCGAACTCCTTCTGCGAAGCCTGCCGTTCGTCGGCCTCGCGGAAGGTCTGGCGGTCATCGGATTCATCGTCGCCGTCATCTTGCTCAATAAGTTCTAGGCGGAGGCGCGCCGTGAAGTTCTTCTGCGTGGCCGATGAGGACACCGTCCGCGGGTTCCGTCTCGCGGTCCGGCCAATCGGCTTACGACGCCAGCAAGGGCGCCATTGTAGCCTTCACGGTGTCGCTGGCGAGTTTCATGACCGGCGCGACCGTGGACGTCAGCGGCGGCATGCTGATGCGATAGGGGCGAGGGCAGGCGACCAACCTGCCGGGCGGCCGGAGAACACGCACGGTACCGCGGGACCGCCCCGCTAGTGGAGACACGCCGACGATGGCTACCATGTCCATGAGCACCCGAATCCGATTGAGTACGATGATGTTTCTTCAGTACATGCTGATCGCCGTCTGGTTCGTCCAACTGACGGCCTACGTCAAGAAACTGGGCATGGGTGGGCTTGAGATGGCCCTGATCGGCAGTTCGATGGCGCTGGGTTGCCTGGCGTCGCCGCTGATCGGCATGTTTGCCGACCGCAACTTCGCGTCGCAGAAGGTGCTGGCGGCGCTGAACCTGGCCACCTGCGTGCTGCTCCTGCTGTCGGCGCAGGTCACGGCGCCGTTCCCGCTGTTCCTGCTGCTTCTGGCGGCGATGCTGTGCTACATGCCCACGTGGGGCCTGACCAGTTCCATTGCGATGAGCCACAGCCCGGCGGAGAAGTTCCCTCAGATCCGGGTGTTCGGTTCGATCGGGTGGGTCGCCGCGGGCCTGTTCAGCATCGTGGCCGAGAAAGTGTGGGGCGCCGTGATCGACGGGACGGCGATCCCGCTGTACTGCGGGGCGGGCGTGGCGCTGGCCGGAGGCGTTTTCGCCCTGCTCCTGCCCCATACGCCGCCGCCGGCCAAGGGCCAGAAGACCTCGATTGTCGACGTGATGGGCCTGCGGTCCCTGGCGCTCATGAAGGACTGGCATTTCGCGGTCCTGGTCCTGGGGTACCTGATTGCCACCATTCCGTTCTCGGCGCACTGGACCTACGGGGCCGCCTTCCTGGAGGCCAAGGCGTTCAAGTACCTGACCGTGACCATGAACTGGGGCCAGTTCGTGGAGATGTTCCTGATGCTGCTCGTGCCGGTGGCCATCGCCCGCGGCGGCCTGAAGTGGACCATGGTCGTCGGCCTGCTCGCCCTGCTCGTCCGCTACGGCGCCTATGCCCTAGGCAACAACGGCAGCGTGGACACGCTGTACTACAAGGATACTTTTCCCGCCCCGGTGGTTGCCGGCCTTCTGGGCAACAATTACATCGTGGACGCGTACATCGTGAACGCGCTGTACTACACCGCCATCCTGGTGCACGGCATCATCTTCGGCTTCTTCTACGTGGGGGCGCAGATCTACGTGGACCGCAAGGCGCCCAAGGAGATGAAGGCCCAGGCCCAGGGCCTCTTGTTCCTGATCTTCGGCGTCGGTCTCTTGGTGGGGAACTTCGCGAACGGCTGGCTTATCGAGGCCAACACCGTGACCGAAGGCGCCAAGAAGATTATCAACTGGCAGCCAATGTGGCTGACCAGCACGGCTATCTCGGCCGTCCTGCTGGTGCTATTCGCGCTGTTGTTCCGCGACCCGGTGGCCGCCAAGTCGGCCGAAGCGGCCAAGCCCGGCGAGGCCTAGCGGACAAGGAGACCTGGCGCATGGCCAAGGTTCTGCTCGGAACCGACAACGGAGGCACGATGTCGGAGGCGGCCCTGTTCGACCTCGACGGCAAGGAAATTGCCGTCGCCATGATGTTAATGACCAAAATGTAACACGGAGGCGGGCTGTGAAGTTCTTTTGCGTGGCCGATGAGGACACTGTCCGCGGGTTCCGTCTCGCGGGCGTCGAGGGCGAAGCCGTCGCCACCGTCGGCGAGGCCGATCAGGCCATCCGCCGTGCGGCCGGCCGGCCCGACCTCGGCATCGTCATCCTCACCGACACTGTCGCCGCCGACGTCCGCGAACTCGTCGACGACATCCGGATGAACCGCGAACGGCCGCTCATCGTCGAGATCCCCGGACCCCAGGGGCCGATGCCCGGACGCAAGACCCTCCGCCAACTCGTGCAGGAGGCGGTCGGCATCCGTCTCGGTCAGGAGGAATCGAGCGCGTGACGCCCGACGAACCCAATCCGCAGGACGTCCTTCGCGAGGAGATCCTCGCCGACGCCCGCCGCCAGGCGGAACGCACCCTTCGCCGCACCGAACGCGAGGCCGAGGACGCCCTCCAGAAGGCCCGAAAAGAGGCCGACGCCGACCGCGTCTCGCGCCTCGACGCCGCACGACGCGAGGCCGAACGACGACGCAACCTCGTCCTCGCCGCCATCCCCGTCGAAGAGGCCCGCATGCGCGCCCAGCGGACCGAGGAGGTGCTCGACGCCGTCCGCCACGAGGCGCGCGAGCGCCTCCTGGAGCGAGGCGACGATTACCGCGCCTGCCTCGTCCGCCTCGCCGCCGGAGCCCTGGCCCAGATGGCCGGCGAACAATTCGTCCTCGAACTCGGGGCCGAGGATCTGAAGGCGTTCGGCAGCCGTCTGGCCGACGACGTCCGGAAAGCCGCCGGACGCGAGGGACTCCAGATCGCCGTCGCCCCGGAGCCGGCGGACATCGAGGCGGGCGTCATCGTCCGCGACGCCGACGGCCGGCAGGTTGTGGACAACCGTCTCACGGCACGCCTCGAGCGCCTCTGGCCCGCGCTTCGTCTGGTCATCGGCGCCCGCCTCGTGCCCGACGGGAAAGACAAGGAGCCGTAAGCGATGGCCCTGAAGACCGAAACCCGCGCGCCGGTCATCACTCGGGTGAGCGGCCCGATCGTGACGGCCCTCGGCATGCGCGGGGCCGAAATGTACGAGGTCGTCGAAGTCGGCCAGGAGGGTCTCATCGGCGAGGTGGTCCGCGTCCTCGGCGACTCGGCCACCATCCAGGTCTACGAAGAGACCACGATGATCCGCCCCGGCGCGCCCGTCCGGAGGACCGGCGCCCCCTTGTCGGTGAGCCTCGGCCCCGGCCTCCTGGGGAACATCTACGACGGCATCCAGCGCCCGCTTCGCGAGATCCACGCCCGCCTGGGACCCTGGATTGCGCGCGGCGAAAAAGTCGAGCCCCTTGATCCCGAGAAGAAGTGGCCTTTCGAGCCGGTCGGCGAGGCCGGACGCGAGGTCACCGGCGGCCAGCGGATCGGCGACGTCCTGGAAACGCCCCTCGTTCACCACCGCATCCTCGTGCCGCCCGGCGTGGCCGGCACGCTCCGCTGGCTCGCCCCTCACGGCCAGTATGCCATCCACGAAAAAATTGCCGTCGTCGAGACCGCCGATGGACCGAAGGAACTCACCCTGGTCCAGCGCTGGCCCGTCCGCCGGCCGCGGCCCGTCCGCCAGCGCCGACGCATCGACGAGCCCCTCATCACCGGCCAACGCATCATCGACACGTTCTTCCCGATTGGGAAGGGCGGCACGGGCGCGATCCCCGGCGGCTTCGGCACCGGCAAAACCATCACCCAGCACCAACTCGCCAAGTGGTCCGACGCCGAAATCATCGTCTACGTCGGCTGCGGCGAGCGCGGAAACGAAATGACCGAAGTCCTCCAGGAGTTCCCCCAACTCGTGGACCCGTGGGCCGGCAGGCCCCTGATGGAACGCACCATCCTTATCGCCAATACCTCCAACATGCCCGTCGCCGCACGCGAGGTCTCCATCTACACCGGCATCACCCTGGCCGAGTACTACCGCGACCAGGGCCGGAACGTCGCCGTCTTCGCCGACTCCACGAGCCGATGGGCCGAGGCCCTCCGCGAACTGGCCGCACGCCTCGAGGAAATGCCCGCCGAGGAAGGGTTCCCGGCGTCGCTGCCCACGCGCCTCGCCCAGTTTTACGAGCGAGGCGGGGCGGTGGTGACGCTCGACGGCGAGCGCGGCAGCGTCAGCATCGTCGGCGCCATCAGCCCCCCCGGCGGCGACTTCTCCGAGCCCGTCACCCAGCACACGCGACGCTTCATCCGCTGCTTCTGGGCCCTCGACACCGAACTCGCGAACGCCCGCCACTATCCCGCGATCCACTGGCTCCGCTCCTACTCCGAGTACGTCGAGGACGTGGCCGACTGGTGGCAGCGCCAGGCCCCCGACTGGGCGGACCTGAGGCAGGAGGCCCTTAAGGTCCTTCAGCGCGAGGAACGGCTCCAGCAGATCGTCAAACTCGTCGGGCCCGACGTCCTGCCCGACGCGCAGCGCCTCATCCTCTTCGTCGCCGAACTTTTGAAGGACGGCTTCCTGACGCAGAGCGCCTTCGAGGAAAAGGACGCCTACTGTTCGCCCAAGCGCCAGGTCGCCCTCCTGCGGATCATTCTGATGCTCTATCGCCGGGGGCAGCAGGTGATCCAGGCCGGGGCGCCGCTCGAGCGCCTGCGCCGGCTCGAATGCGTGCCGGAACTCATGCGAATCAAGAACGCCGTCGGCAACGACGAAATGGATAAACTCGCCGAGTTCGAGGCACGCGTTGCCGCCCAACTCGACGCCCTCGAACGCGAATACGCCAAATAGGGGACTTGCGCGTGTCGAACAAGTTGCCGGACATTCAGGACCACGGGCTCCAATACGTCGGCGCCTGGCGCATCGACGGGCCGCTCGTCGTCGTCGAGCGGGTCCGCAACGTGGGATACGACGAACTCGTGGAAATCATCGGGCCCGACGGCCGGCCTCGCCTCGGACGCGTCCTCGACATCTCCGACGCCGCCGCCGTCATCCAGGTCTTCCAGGGCACCGAGGGCCTCTCGAACCGGGATACCCGCGTCCGGTTCCTCGGCGAAAGCCTGCGCCTGCCGGTCTCGCGCCGGATGCTCGGACGGATCTTCGACGGCCTGGGCCGGCCCGCCGACGGCGGACCGCCGCCCCTCTCCGCCGACCGCCGCGACATCAACGGCCTGCCCATTAATCCCCAAGCCCGCCGATACCCCCGCGAGTTCATCCAGACGGGCCTGTCGGCCATCGACGGCATGAACTCGCTCGTGCGCGGGCAGAAACTGCCGATCTTTTCGGGCAACGGCTTGCCGCACGATCGCATCGCCGCCCAGATCATCCGCCAGGCGAGGCTCCTGGAGAAGCGGGTCGAGTTTTCCATCGTCTTCGCCGCCATGGGCGTCAAGCACGACGTCGCCGACTTCTTCGTCCGGAACTTCGAGGACTCGGGGGCCCTGGCGCGCTCCGCCATGTTCCTCTCGCTGGCCGATGCCCCGAGCGTCGAGCGGCTCCTGACGCCGAGAGTCGCACTCACCCTGGCCGAGCACCTCGCCTTCGACGAGAACCAGCATGTCCTCGTCCTCATGACCGACATGACGAACTACTGCGAGTCCCTGCGGGAGGTCGGGACGGCCCGCGGCGAAATCCCCGGACGAAAAGGATACCCGGGGTACCTCTACTCGGACCTCGCGGGCATCTACGAACGCGCCGGCCGCATCGGAGAATCCGAGGGCTCCATCACCCAGATGGCCATCCTCACGATGCCCGCCGACGACATCAGCCACCCCGTCCCCGACCTGACGGGTTACATCACCGAGGGCCAGATCGTTCTGGAACGGGACCTTTTCCAGCGCGGCATCTATCCGCCGATCGCCGGCCTGCCCAGCCTTTCAAGGCTGATGAAGGACGGCGTCGGCAAAGGCCAAACGCGCGACGACCATGCGGCCTTGGCGAGCCAACTGTTCGCCGGCTACGCCCATGTGAAACGCGTCCGTGGACTGGCGGACGTCATCGGCGAGGAAGAACTCGGACTCCTGGACAAACAATACCTGGAGTTCGGCGACGCGTTCGAGCGACGGTTCCTCAGCCAGGGCGAGTACGAGAACCGCTCCATTGAACAGACGCTCGAGATCGGCTGGGACGTCCTCTCGATGCTCCCGCGCGATGAACTCCATCGCCTCAGCGAGGAACTCCTGAACCGGCATTACCGCGACCCGTTAGCCGTACGCTTAGCCGCGACCCGAAGGGGAGCGCGTACCGATGGCTAAACTCAACGTGCCGCCCACCAAGTCCAGTTACCTGGCGCTCAGGCGCCAACTGGACTTTGCGCGCGAAGGGTTCGACCTGCTGGATCAGAAGCGCCAGATTCTGACGTTCGAACTCATGAGCCGCCTCGGCCGCGCACGCGACGCCGAACGCCGCGTCGCCGAGTCTCTCGCCCGCGCCTACGCCGCCCTCGCCGAAGCGATCCTGGAGATAGGCTCCGACGCCATGGACCGGGCGACCCTCGCCGTCCGCCTTCAGCACGAGGCCGACCTGAAGGACCAGCCGCTGATGGGCATCCGCGTGCCGGCGGTCAGCGTGCGCACCGAGCCGCCGAGCGCGCAGTTCGGCGTGGTCGGCACGAGCGCCCACACCGACATCACCATGCAGCGATTTGCCGAGATCCTGCGCCTCGTCGGAGAACTCGCGGAACTCGAAAACGCAGTGCTCCGGCTGGCCCGGGAACTTAAGAAAACCCAGCGCCGCACGAATGCGCTCTCGAAAATCTTCATCCCGAACTACACACAGACCTGTTCCTACATCGTCTCGAGCCTGGAAGACCGCGAACGCGAGTCGTTCGTCATCCTCCGCATGATCAAGGACCGCCTCGCCGCCGCGTTCGAAAGGGGCATGAGCCATGGCTAAACCGCCCGTCAACCACATCCTCGTCCTCGTCGATGGCACGGAGGCGTCCTTCCATGCCGCCGACAGGGCCATTGAACTCGCGCGCGCGCTGGGGGCTCGCCTCACGGCCCTCGCCGTCGTTGACACCGAGACGCTGCGGCAACTGTTGAACGTGAAGATCCTCGTCGATGCTGAAATGGGAGAGTTCGAAAAGGAACTCGAGGAAAGCGCCCGCCGTCAACTCGCCGAAGTCCGCGAACGCGCCCTCGACCAGAAAGTCGTCATTGAGGAGGTGCTCATCACCGGCAGCGTCGAGACGGTCGTCCCGAAAGAGGTCCAGGATCGCGGCGTGGACCTCATCGCCCTGGGCGGCTTCCAGTCCACCAAAATCACGCGCGACCTGGTGGCGCGCCAGCACCAGCAAAT
>JAPLMM010000147.1 GCA_026387035.1 Planctomycetota bacterium | reverse complement strand
CCGCGTTCGCCGACGCGCTCGACCGCAACTCCTCGCGCTGCTTCTCGATCTCCTCGGCCGGGACGCCCCGGTACCGCAGGTTGACAATGTGGCGGACGAACAGGCGCTCCGCGTGCCGCTGGGCGAGGCCCTCCGGCAACTCGAACGGCGCGTGCTCGAGGAGCCACTCCCGGACGGCCTCTTCCTGCGCCTCGCGGTAGGCCGACTCGTTCTGGTTCTCCAGTTGCCGCTTCAGGCCTTCCTGCAGGGTCTCGATCGTCTCGTAGGCCGTCTGCTCCAGGAGCGTCTTATCATCGGCCGGCGTGGGCCGGCCGATTTCTTTGACCTGGATCGTGATCTCGGCCTCTTTGCCGCGGAGGTCTTCCTTCGTTGCCTCGTCGCCGACGGTGAACGTGCCCGTCTTCGTCTCGCCGGCCTTCGCCCCTTCGAGGACGTCCGGCAGCGTCGGCACGGGGATGCCCTGGACCGAGACGGCCGCCACCGGCAACCGCGCTTCCTCGCCGTCCACGACCGTCCCGTCGCCGACCTTGAGCGAGAGGACGCCCGTGACGATGTCGCCCTTCTTCGCCTTCGAGCCCTTGCGCACGGCCTTCAGGCTGCCGTGCATCTCGCGCAGGCGCTCGAGGGCCTCCTCCGCGTCCTTGTCGGCGACCTCGTGCCGCTCAACGTCGACCAGGATGCCCGCGTAGTCCGGGAGTACGAACTCCGGCCGGACCTCCAGTTCCAGTGAGAAGGTCATCGGCCCGTCGTCCGGCAGTTCGACCGACTCGGGGTCGATGTCCGGCTCGCCGATGACGTCGAGTTTCTCCTGTTCGAGCGCCTTCGAGAGCGTTTCGGAGACGAGGCCGACGCGGACTTCCTCGGAGACGGCCCGGCGAAAACGCTTCTCAATGAGACGCCGCGGCGCGTGACCGGGACGGAAGCCCGGCACCTGGGCCTCGCGCTCCAGTTCCGTGAACCGCTCCTCGAACTTCCGGTCGATCGCCTCGCGCGGAATCATGATCGAGAGTTTCTTCTTACAGACGCCCACGTTCTCGACGGTGACCTGCATCGCCGGCGATTCCTCGGCCGTCGCCGTCTCCTCGGGCTTGGCAGCGTCCGTCGCCGGGGCGGCTTCGTCCCGCTCGGGTTCGGTGGTGTCAGGTTCGGCCATGGTTATCCTCTCACTGGGCGTGCCCCGCGGGGCCGCCGCTCCCCTTGCGCCAAGAGAAAAAATCAGCTCGCGCTCGCCCGTTCGCCCTGGTCGCCGCTCGAGCCGTTTCCGTCACAAAGAATTGGAGCGGGCGATGGGACTTGAACCCACGACATTCACGTTGGCAACGTGACGCTCTACCACTGAGCTACGCCCGCTCACCGGCCATCGGCTGAAGGGTCACCCTTCGACTTACTCAGGGCGACCCTGAGCATGGTCGAAGGGTCGCCGGGCGTCGCCTCGGCGAAGCCGGGCTTTGCCCTGGCGAAACCGGAACCATCCGTAACGGACCCACCGGGCAACCTTCGCGGATGCCAATATACCCCCGCCCCGGCGGCGATGCAACCCCATTTTCGCCCAGCGACCGGCTCCCCAGCCGTCCCTCCATCGTTGCACCCGGCCCCACGGGCGGCTAGAATCGTTTCCGCTCAAGGGGAGATTATGCGCTGGCCGTGGCAGCCGAAACAGGCGAAGGCGCGGACGCCGGCCCAGGAAACCGGTCAGGCGGGCGAACGCGCCGCCGAGCGATTCCTCCGGAAGCACGGCCACCGGATCCTCGCGCGGAACGTCGCCTATCGCCAGGGCGAGGTGGACTTGGTGACGCTGGAAAAACGGAGCAGGACGGTCTGCTTCGTCGAGGTCCGCAGCCTGACCGTCGCCGAGGGCGAGACCCCGGCCATCCGGCCCGAGGAGACGGTCGGCCGGGCGAAGCGGCGGCGAGTGATCTCGGCCGCCAAGATGTTCCTGGCCGAGCGCCGAGCCCTTGAGCGGGCCGTGCGATTCGACGTCTTGGCCGTCGAGTTCCGCGGCGAGGACCGCCGCCGGCCCGAGATTCGGCACTATCCGGGCGCCTTCGACGCCACCGGACGATGACAAGCGTGTTCTTAACCGCAAAGGACGCCGAGCACGCAAAGGACGGCCGGAACAGGGTAACTGCAAGCGGCGGAAGGTATACATTGATCTTATTGCGTTTTGCTGTGCCCCAATTTATCTGTCCTTTGCGCTCTTTGCGTACTTTGCGGTTAGGGAAAGGTTGCCCCGATGGTTGAACCCGCGATTGACACGCATGCCCACGTCCACTTCGACCGCCTCGAGGGCGACCTCGTGGGCGTCCTCGAGCGCGCCCGCGCGGCCGGCGTCGTGAAGATCATCAACGTCGGCACCGAGCCGGCCGAGAACCCGCGGGTCGTCGAACTCGCGGAGCGCGAGCCGATGCTTTACGCGGCCGTCGGTTTCCATCCGCACGAGGCCGCCAAGGTCAAGGCCGTGGACTGGCCCGTCCTGGAGGACCTGGCGGGGCGCGAAAAGGTGGTAGCGCTCGGCGAGTTCGGCCTGGATTACCATTACGAGCATTCGCCGCGCGCGGTCCAGAAAGAGGTTTTTGCCGGGGGGGTGCGCCTCGCGCGGCGTCTGGG
>JAPLMM010000146.1 GCA_026387035.1 Planctomycetota bacterium | reverse complement strand
TTGCCGCGGTCTCGCCAAACGGGCGTGTCGGCCCGGGCGGAAACACCCGTGTTTCCAACGGCCGCCCCTGCCGGCCTCCCGCGGAATGCGTCGCCCAAGCCGCGGGCCTCAACCCCCCGGCCCGCCGCCGGTATCCAGCGCGTCCTCAGAGACCTTCGGCCGCGGGCACGCGTGCTGGCGATCGTGAGTGGCAAGGGCGGCGTCGGCAAAACCTGCCTCGCCGTCAACCTCGCCATCGGACTCGCCGCCGCCGGCCGACGCATTCTCCTCCTCGATGCCGACATCGGCCTAGCGAACGTGGACCTCCTGCTCGGCCAGCGTCCGCACGGCCACCTGGGTCACGTCCTCACCGGCCAAATGGCCCTCGCCGACGTCGTCCAGGAAGGGCCGGCGGGCATCGCGTGGATCCCCGGAGCGTCGCAGATGCCCGCCCTGGCGCGCATCGGCCAGAAACGCCGCGACGCCGTCCTCGAGGGCCTTTCGGACCTCGAGACGCAGCACGACCTGGTCGTGCTCGACGCGCCGGCGGGGATCGGGCCGGGCGTCCTGGCGCTGGCCCGCCAAGCGGACGAACTCGTGCTCGTCACAACGCCCGAGCCGACCTCGCTCGTCGACGCCTACGCCCTGTTGAAGGCGGCCGCGGCCTCCGGCGCCGAATCGCTCGGCCAGGTTTGCCTCATCGTGAACATGGTCGCCCATCGCCGCGACGTCGAACGCGTCCACCGCCGACTCCGCGAGGCCGCGGGGCGTTTCCTCGGTGTGCCCGTCGGCCTCCTGGGGTACGTCTTCTGCGACGGCCACGTCGGCCGCGCCGTCCACCGCCAGGAGCCCCTGCTCCTGGCGTATCCACACTCGCAGGCCGCCTGGTGCATCAAGAGGCTCGTTTCGGCCGTCCTGGAGGGCCCGCAGGCCCGGACCCGAACGCCCATGGGCTTCTTCCAACGAATGGTGAACCGACTTGTCGCCGGTTGACGATAGAACGGCTTGCGGACCGATCCCCCGCCGCGTCGGGGGACGGGGCCATCTCGCGGGACCTCTCACGGGTCCCCGGCCCCATCGGTCCGCCGCGTGGGGAACCTACCGGAAAGGGACAGTGTCATGGCACGCACGTCCGAAGGCATCCGCACCTGGCAGGGAAACGTTGAACTGAAGGAAGAGGATCTGCCGGCCGTGTGGGCGGAGTACCACAAAACGGCCTCCGAAACCCTCCGCAACCTCCTCGTCGAACATTACCTGCCGCTCGTCAAGTCCAACAGCGAGCGCCTCTGGTCGAAACTCCCCGACGAGGTCCAACTCGACGACCTCATCAGTGCCGGCTGCGACGGCCTGAGGAACGCCATCGAAATGTTCGACCTGAAGCGCGGCGTCAAGTTCGAGACGTATTGCGGGGCCCGCATCAAGGGCGCCATCCTCGACGCCCTCCGCAACAGCGACTGGGTTCCCCGGCTCGTCCGCCATCGGGCCACCCAACTGACGCAGAGCCGGCACAAACTCGAAAACATGCTCGGACGCGGCCCCACGCACCACGAACTCGCCCAGTTCATGGCCCTTTCGGAGAAGGAATTCGAACACCTCCGACGCGACGCCAGCGCCGTCGGCATGTTCAGCCTCGACCGCAAGTTCGCCACCTCCGACTCCAGCCGCGACATCCGCGAGGCCGACCTCGTGGCCGACCGACGCGCCGAAAACCCCCTGCGCCCCATGCAAGTCGACGACCTCAAGCGCCTCATCACCAAGGGCCTCGCAAAAAACGAACGCCTCATCCTCCTCCTCTACTACTACGAAGGCATGACCATGAAGGAGATCGGGGCGACGCTGAAACTCTCCGAATCCCGCGTCAGCCAGATGCACACCGCCATCATCGAACGCCTCAAGGGGCAACTCGGCGGCCGATCCGACGACTTCGCCGTCGCCTGAAAGGCCAAACGGCAAGGCGTCTATTGATTATTTGCCTTTGGTCGTTCCCCTATCCGCTTTGTTCTCTGCGGTCTCCGCGATCTCTGCGTTGAATTCTGTGCCTCGACTTACGGACGCCGGCGATTGTGGATAACTTTTTGGCGCGAGTTTTGGGGGGTATTTTTGGGCGATTTTTTACAAGCCACCGGCCCTGGCGCTAGCGCCCGGGCGGTTTTTTCACTGCACGGGACCCGAATGGTAAGATGGGCTAGCGCGGATTTAGTGCTTTTTTCGACTTTTTTCACGTTTTTGGGGCGGTTTTTACCGGTTTTTGTGCACTATTTCGCACTTTTTCCATCCATGTCATGTGCATACCTTTATGTGCATAACTTCCTTCCCGTGAATGTAAGTGGGTTTCGGCTGGTAAGACTTCGCGCTCCTAAAGAAACAGTGTTTGAGGGCCAGGGAGAGTGTGATTGCGG
>JAPLMM010000145.1 GCA_026387035.1 Planctomycetota bacterium | reverse complement strand
GGAACGACCGAAGAATCTCCTGGAACGAGAAGCACTGACGCCAGTTGATTGCCTGGATTTCGTGCGTTTCCTCGGACATGGGCTCCTCCTTGCGCTAGGTCGCCGACAGGTGACCGCACGGCCCGGCCGAAACGCCGGGACGCTTCAACCTCCCCATCTTGTGCCGAGCGCGCGGCGGTGTCAAGAACTATTCGACCCGCCGCCGGGCTTCCCTCTCGGCGGTGCCGGGGCCTTCAGGGCAGCGTCGTCCGCCACCTCATCCACCGGCCGGCCGATTACGTACCGCCACTCGAACCAGTGGCCCAGTTCCGCCATCTTGCACCGCTCGGAGCAGAACGGCCAGTAGCGCGCGTGCTGGGCGTCCGCCCGGTCCAGCCGGCGTTTGCAGTATCGGCATTGTTCGGCCATGGGCCACTCCTTCGGCTTAGTCCTTGCTCGCGCCCGGCTTGTCCTCCGCGCCTTTCTTCTTCCCCGCCTCTGAGGTCTTCCCCGCGCCGCTTTCCTTACGGGCCGCTTCCTTGTAAGACGCGCTGCGGTAGTCCGTCGTGTAGAACCCGGACCCTTTGAACAGCACCGCCCCGCCCTTCCCGAGAAGCCGGCGCACCTTGCGCTTCTTGCACGACGGGCACACGCGGATCGGGTCGGCCGTGATCGACTGAAATCGCTCGAACCGATGCCCGCACGCCCCGCACTCGTACTCGTAAGTCGGCATCCTCGTTCCCCTAGTCTTCCGCTCCCGGCGCGCCGGGATCGTCTTCGTCCGGCTCGCCTTCGCGTTCGCCCTTGCCTTCCGGCGCAGGCGATTCCTCGGCCATGCCGCTCGAGACGGACACGCGGCTCGGACGGAGCGTCTGGTCGTGCAGCCGGTACCCCGCCTGCATCTCGCCCGCCACGTGTCCTTCCGGATGTTCCTCGCTCGGCAGATGGGCCACCGCCTCGTGATGCTCGGGGTCGAAGGGCTTGCCTTCCGCTTCGATCCGCTCGACGCCGTGCTTCCGCAGAGCCGCCAGCAACTGGTCGTGCACCAGGCGGATGCCGTCCAGCAACGCCTGAAACTCCGGTTGCTCTTCGGCGTGCGCGAGGGCCCGCTCGAAGTTGTCGATGACCGGCAGGACGTCCAGCAACAGGTCCCGCACCGCGAACCGCTTCACTTCCTCCAGCCGCCGCTCCATCCGCTTCTGGAAGTTCAGATAATCGGCGGTCGTCCGTTTCAGGCGGTCGAGGAGTTCTTCGCACTCGCGCGTTTTCGCCGCCAGCGGATTCTCTCCGGCCGGCGGCTCCGGGGGCGCCTTCGGCTGCGCTTCGGGCTTCTCGGGTTCCCGCCCGTTCTCCGGCTCGCTATGTTTTTTCTTTCCGCTCATCGCTCCGTCCTAGAACTGGTTTCATAATCTGTTTTTGCGCGGCGGTTCTCCTGAACCGCCGCGCCACGGACCGAGAACGCCATTTTCTGCGCGGTGGGTGCGGAGACCCACCGCGCAAAAGAGTCAAGTAGCGCTGTAGGACTAACGTTTCGGCTTTTTTCCGTCTTTTTTACCGTGGTGGTTTCCCTGCCGCAGGTACTTCGCCAGTCTTTCGAGGAAACTCTCGCGGTGCGGCAAAACGCCTTTCTCTTCCGTCGCCGCCAGTTCCCTGAGCAGTTCTTCCTGACGCCGCGACAGCCGCTTCGGCACCTCCACCACCACCTGCACGAGGATGTCGCCGCGGCCATACCCGTGCACGTCGGGCAGCCCCTTGCCCGCCAGGCGAAACAGGTCGCCGCTCTGCGTCCCCGGCGCGATCGAAATCCGGTCCGGCCCGTCGAGCGTCGGCACCTCCAGGTCGGCTCCCAGCGCCGCCTGCGTGAAACTGATCGGCGCCTGGCACACGAGGTCCCGACCGTGCCGCTCAAACAGGGGGTGCGGCTCCAGGCGGACCTCCGCGTACAGGTCGCCGCGCGGCGCCCCGGGTTCCCCCGCGTCGCCCTGGCCCGCGTAGCGGATCCGCTGGCCGTCCTCTATCCCCGCGGGAACCTGAATCTCGATCGTCTGCTTCTTCGGGACGAACCCTCTGCCGCGGCACGCCTTGCATGGTTCCGCGACGACGGTCCCGCGCCCGCCGCACGCCGGGCAATCCGTCACCATGCGGAAGAACCCGCCGCCGTGCTGGACGCGTCCCGCTCCGCCGCACGTCTTGCACGTCCCGCGCCTGCCCGACGCCGACCCGCTACCCTTGCACGGCTCGCAGGGTTCCTGGCGCCGCACGTCGAGCGTCTTCGCGACGCCCTTCGCTACGTCTTCGAGCGCGAGGTCCAGCGTGCACCGGAGGCTCGCCCCCGCCCGGGGTCCCGACCGGGCGCGCCCCCCGCCGAACCCGCCGAAAAGATCCCCCAGCCCGAAGAGGTCCCCGAACATCGACAGAATGTCGTGAACGTCCACGTGCTGCCAGTCGTGGACGCCTGTCCCGCGCAGGCCCGCCTTGCCGAACTGGTCGTACCGCCGGCGCTTGTCCGGGTCGGAGAGGACCTCGTAGGCCTCGGCACATTGTTTGAAGCGGGCCTCGGCCTGGGCGTCGCCGGGGTTGCGGTCGGGGTGGTACTTGATCGCGCACTGCCGGTAGCCGGTCTTGATCTCGTCGGCCGAGGCGCCGCGCGGGACTCCGAGAATATCGTAATAACTTTCTTGCGTCGCCATCGGTTGCCCCGGCGGGGCCTTTTGAGAAAAACGGGGCGGCGGCACGCGCCACCGCCCCGGAACCTTCTCGCGCGGCCGTGCCGCCCGTCAGTCTACGCCACCGCCTCCTCAGAGTCGAGTTCTTCTTCCTCGTCCTCCTTAAGTTCCGTCACCATCACGTCGGCCGTCAGCATCAGTGCCGCGATCGACGCCGCGTTCTGAAGCGCCGTCCGCGTCACCTTCACGGGGTCCACGACGCCCATCTTCACCATGTCGCCGTACTCCCCCGTCAGGGCGTTGAAGCCGTGCGTCTTGGGCATTTCGCGCGCTTCGGCCACGACGACGGAGCCGTCGCGGCCGGCGTTGCCGGCGATCTGGCGCATGGGTTCCTCGAGGGCCCGCACGACAATGTCCACGCCGAGTTTCTCATCGCCGTGCGCCTTCTCGCGCGCCGCCTCGACGGCCTGGATCGCCCGCAGGCACACCACGCCGCCGCCCGGAACGATGCCTTCCTCGACGGCCGCCCGGGTCGCGTGGAGGGCGTCCTCGATGCGTGCCTTCTTTTCCTTGACCTCGGCCTCGGTGGCCCCGCCGGCCCGGATGATCGCCACGCCGTGCGTCAACTTCGCCAGGCGCTCTTCGAGTTTTTCGCGGTCGTAGTCGCTGGTGGTGTCTTCGATCTGCCGGCGGATCTGGCCGATGCGGTCCTCAATCTCGCGCTTCTTGCCCCCGCCCTCGATGATCGTCGTGGAATCCTTGTCCACGAGGAGTCGCTTGGCGCGGCCGAGTTGCCCCAGTTCCAGGTTCTCGAGGTTCACCCCGAGGTCCTCGCTGAGAAAAGTGCCGCCCGTCAGCACCGCGATATCCTCGAGGATCGCCTTGCGCCGGTCGCCGAACGCGGGCGCCTTGATGGCGCACACCTTCAGCGTGCCGCGCAGCCGGTTGATCACCAGGGCGGCAAGGACCTCGCCCTCGATGTCCTCGGCGATGATGAGAAGCGGCCGGCCGCCCGACGCGATTTTCTCGAGCAACGGCAGCATCGCCCGCAGGTTCGAGATCTTCTTCTCGTGAATCAGAATCAGCGCGTCCTCCAGGACGCACCGCATCGTCTGCGGATCCGTGATGAAGTACGGGCTCAGGTACCCTTTGTCGAACTGCATCCCTTCGGTGAAGTCGAGCACGGTCTCCATGGCCTTGCCTTCTTCGACCGTGACGACGCCTTCGTGGCCGACCTTTTCAATGGCGTCGGCGATGAGGTTTCCGATCTCGCGGTCGTTGTTCGCGCTGATGGTGGCGACCTGGGTGATGGACTCGCGGCCTTTGACGGGCCGGCTCTGTTTCTTCATGTCGGCCACGGCTGTCTCAACCGCCCGGTCGATGCCGCGCTTCAGCGCCATCGGGTTCGCCCCGGCCGTCACGTGCCTCAGGCCCTGCTCATAGATCGCCTGCGCCAGGACGATGGCCGTCGTCGTCCCGTCGCCCGCGTCGTCGCCCGTCTTCGAGGCCACCTGGTTCACCATCTTGGCGCCCATGTTCTCGAACTTGTCTTCGAGTTCGATTTCCTTGGACACCGTGACGCCGTCCTTCGTCACGCGCGGGCCGCCGTAGGACTTCTGGAGGATGACGTTGCGGCCGGTCGGGCCGAGGGTCACGCGCACGACGTCGGCGAGTTTGCGGATGCCGGCCGCCATCTTGCGCTTCGCATCGTCGCCGTAAAGCAGTTGCTTCGCCATACGAATCTCCTCTCCTGGTTTCACAACGCCGTTTCAACGCAGAGGGCGCAGAGACCGCAGAGAAAAATGCCAAGATTCTAAATACATTACTATTTGTCGTTCCCCCACCATCTTTCTTTGCCGTTCTCTGCGTTCTCCGCGTTCTCTGCGTTGAAAAACACGGTCGTCGTTACTTCTTGTGGCCCTTCTTCGCCGGTTTCTTGGCCGGTTTCTTCGCTCCGCCTTCGACCTTCGCCAGGACGTCGCCCTCGCGCAGGATCATGTACTCCTTGTCGTCCACCTCGACTTCCGTGCCGCCGTACTTCGCGTACACGACGACGTCGCCCGGCTTGACGGCCGGTTTCGCACGCTCGCCCGTGTCGAGCATCCGGCCCGGGCCCACGGCGACGACGCGGCCCTGTTGCGGCTTCTCCTTGGCCGTGTCCGGCAGGACGATGCCGCCCTTCGTCACCTTTTCCGCTTCCATCTGCTCGACGACAATCCGGTCATCCAGTGGCTCGATTTTCATCGGTCGGTCTCCATCCTGTTCGGTGCTGACCCTTTTTCGTTCGACACATTCGCGCCCGCCAAGGCGGGCGGCTAACTATCCCACACCTTACATCATGCCGCCCATGCCACCACCCATGCCGCCCATGCCACCCATGCCGCCCGGCGGCATGCCCGGAGGGCCGCCCGGCTCTTTCTTCTCCGGCTTCGTCGCGATGCAGGCGTCGGTCGTCACCAGGAGGCCGGCGACGCTCGCGGCATTCTCGAGCGCCGTCCGCACGACTTTCGTCGGGTCCACGATGCCGGCCTTCACCAGGTCGCCGTACTCGCCCTTGTCGGCGTCGAAACCGTAGGCGCCGCTCTTCGCGAGGATGTTTCGGACGACGACCGCGCCTTCGTAACCGGCGTTCTCGACGATCTGCCGGGCCGGCGCCTGGAGTGCCCGCCGGACGATCTCGACGCCCGTCGCCTCGTCGTCGCCCACGGTCTTCACCTTGTCGAGGGCACCGAGGCACCTCAGGAGCGCGACGCCGCCGCCCGGCACGATGCCTTCTTCGATGGCGGCCCGCGTCGCGTGGAGCGCGTCCTCGACGCGCGCCTTTTTCTCTTTCATCTCGGTCTCGGTGGCGGCGCCGACGTTCACCTGGGCCACGCCGCCCGCCAGTTTCGCCAGCCGTTCCTGGAGTTTTTCCTTGTCATAGTCGCTGGTGGTGGTTTCGATTTCGCGGCGGATTTGTTCGATGCGGCCCTGGATGGCCTTCGTGTCGCCCGCCCCTTCGATGATCGTCGTGTTGTCGTCGTCAATGATGATCTTCTTGGCCGTCCCCAGTTGCGCCAGGGTGATGTTCTCGAGTTGGATCCCCAGGTCTTTCATAATCGGCTGGGCGCCGGTCAGCGTGGAGACGTCCTGGAGCATGGCCTTGCGCCGGTCGCCGTAGCCGGGCGCCTTGACGGCACAGACGCTGAGGATGCCCCGCAGTTTGTTGACGACGAGTGTCGCGAGGGCCTCGCCCTCGATATCCTCGGCGACGATCAGCAGGGGCCGGTTCGCCTTGCTCACTTTTTCCAGGAGGGGCACCAACCCTTTGACGTTCGAAATCTTCTCCTCATGTATAAGGATAAACGCCCCCTCCAGCACGCATTCCATGCGGTCGGGGTCCGTGACGAAATGGGGCGAGAGGTATCCGCGGTCGAACTGCATCCCCTCAACGTTGTCCACGGTGGTCTCGAGGCCCTTGCCCTCCTCGACCGTGATGACGCCGTCCTTGCCCACCTTCTGGAACGCCTCGGCCAGCATCTGGCCGACCGACGCGTCGCCGTTGGCACTGATGGTGCCGACCTGGGCGACCTCGTCGCCCTTCGAGATGTCGATCGGCTTGGAGAGTTTCGCCAGGTGCGCGACGACGGCGCGGACGGCCTTCTGGATGCCGCGGTTGAGGGCCATGGCGTCGGCCCCGGCCGTGATGTTCCGCAGCGCCTCGCGGAAAATGGCCTCGGTGATGACCGTGGCGGTGGTCGTCCCGTCGCCCGCGACGTCGCTCGTCTTCGACGCCGCCTCTTTCACCAACTGGGCGCCCATGTTCTCGTACTTGTCCTTGAGTTCGATTTCCTCGGCCACCGTGACGCCGTCTTTCGTGACGGTCGGGGCGCCCCAGCCTTTGTCGAGGACGGCGTTGCGTCCGCGCGGGCCCAGGGTGGAACGGACTGCGCGGGCGAGTTTCTCGACGCCCGCCAGCAGCCGACTCCTCGCTTCCCCCTCGAAGGCCAACATTTTGGCTGCCATTGCCGCCAATCTCCTTTCGCTTCCGAAGAACCAGTTCTCGTCTCGGACACAGCCGGCGCCGAAAAAGGATCCAGGACCCTTTTCCCGTCCACGGCCGCGCGGGGATGCACGGCCTCTCTGAAACTCTGGTTGGAGCAAACACGGTGCCAAAGGTCCCGCCAAATGGGGCGAAACGGCTTCCAGTCGCCCCTGGGAAGGCTTTTGGTGCCGCTTTTCACCGTTGCCACCCGCCCGGGCTTCACCTGCCGCTTGCCGCCGGAACCGCATTTTTGGCCGGTTTCCCAACCCCCCGGGTGCCATTGTGGCAGGACAACGTTTAGCCAATCATTGCGGCCGAGAACCGAAACGGCTATGGTGCCGTCATGGCCGGCAACCGAAAGCGCAAGTGTGGGCGGGAAGTCCTCGGCAGCCACCAGAAATGCTGGCTCTGGGGCCGGAACGTCGTCCTGGAAACCCTCCGGGCCGACACATGGCCTGTCCTGGAACTTCACATGGCCGGGACGCTCGCCGCCGAGGAGGTGGAAGCCGCCCGCACCCTTGCCGAACGCCGCGGCTTCCCCATCAAGGTCCAGGCGGCCGCACGCCTCGAGCAACTCTGCCACTCGCCCGAGCACCAGGGATACCTGGCGAAGATGGGCCCCTTCCCTTACGCCGATGCCGAGATGCTTTTGGCGGACCGCCCGCCCGCACCGCTCTATGCCGTGCTCGACGGCATCCAGGACCCGCAGAACTTCGGGGCCGTCGTTCGCTCGGCCGAGGTCTTCGGCCTCGACGCGATATTCATCGCCGAGCGGGACCAGGTGGGCGTGACGACGGCGGTCGCCCGCGCGTCGGCCGGCGCCGTCAGCCGCGTCCCCATCGCTCAGGTCGCGGACCTTCCGGCCCTCGCCGCCCGGTTGAAGGCGGCGGGCGTCGCGCTCGTCGCCGCGAGCGAGAAGGCGGAAAAACTCATCACCGCGCACGATTTCCGCGGCCCGACGGCCATCGTCATCGGAAGCGAAACGCACGGCATCCGCGCGGCGCTCGTGGAGCGGTGCGATGCGCTCGTGCGGATACCTCAGCACGGCCAGATGGGTTCCCTGAACGCCGCGGCTGCCGCCGCGGTCGTTTTCTACGAGGCTCGGCGGCAACGGGCGCAAGACTGATAGAATGAACGATCGCGCGGCCAAGAGCGCAAACGCCGCTGGTTGCTCTTCACCGTCGCGCGGCCTTAGCAATCCCTTGCACCCCCTTCCCGTCGCCGATAGCATACGGACATGCTCTGTTTTTGTTCTCCCTCTCCCCTTGCGGGAGAGGGTAGGGTGAGGGGGGAAGAAACGACGAATAATGAATATTGAACCCGTCTTCGCCCATTCGACGGGCTCAGGGCTACGCCGGGCTGGCGCAAGGAACCGCAGAAGGATGAAGGGAACGGCCTTTCACCCTCACCCCATCCCTCTCCCATCAAGGGCGAGGGAGGCACGAACGGAAAAGGAGCCGACATGGCCAAGAAATACTTCGTCCTCGACACGAACGTTCTGCTGCACGACCCGGGCGCCCTGACGGCGTTCGCCGACAACGAGGTCGTCCTGCCGTTCCGCGTCATCGAGGAACTGGACAAGTTCAAGAAGGGTTCGGACGACATCAGCCGACACGCCCGCCAAGTCATCCGTTTTCTCGATCGGCTGCGCGTCAGGGGGCGCCTGACCGAAGGCGTCGCCGTCCGGGAAACAGGCGGGACCGTCCGCATCGTCATGGACGACCAGACGCCGTCGCATCCGATCCTGGCGGGAGGCAACGCGGACGACCGCATCATCGGCGTCGCGTATCGCCTGATGCAGGAAGGTAAGACGACGACCTTCATCTCCAAGGACATCAACGCCCGGATCAAGAGCGACGCCCTCGGCATCCGCACGATGGACTTCGAGAAGCAGAAGGTGGACTTCGACCGCATCTACACCGGCTACCGCGAGGTCGAGGCCGACGCGGCAGCGGTGCGCGGCCTCGAGAGCGAGAACGGCATCGAGCCGCCCGCCGACGACCTTCAGCCCAACGAGTTCGTCCTTTTCAAAGGCGCCGGCGACAAGGAAGCGCCGGTCGTCGGCCGATTCGACGCCGGCCGAAAACGCGTCGTCCCCCTGCGCTTCGCCGACAAGACAATCCAGAACGTCTCGGCTCGCAACGTGCAACAGCGGATGACGATGGAACTCCTGATGCTCGATTCCGTGCGCCTGGTGACG
>JAPLMM010000144.1 GCA_026387035.1 Planctomycetota bacterium | reverse complement strand
AGGGGTGGGGCCGCGGGGGACAGCGCCCGCAATCGCTGGGGGTGAAAGCCATGTCCGAAGAGCCGCCCGTCGGCACCATCGTCCGCGGCGACGCCGTCGAAGTGCTCGCCGGCTGGCCCGAGGGGTGCGTGGACCTCGTCTTCGCCGATCCGCCTTTCAACATCGGCTATCGGTACGACCGCTACCGCGATGATCGCCCGCCGAAGGAATACCTCGCGTGGACCGAGCGATGGATTGACGCGTGCCTGCGGGTCCTTAAGCCGACGGGGACGTTCTGGATCGCCATCGGCGACGAGTACGCGGCCGAGGTCCGCGTCCGGATGCGCGAGCGTGCGACGCTTCGGAACTGGATCGTCTGGCACTACACGTTCGGCCAGAACTGCACGCAGAAGTTCAACCGATGCCACACGCACCTCTTGTACTTCGTCAAGAATCCGAAGCGGTTCACGTTCAACGCCGGCGACCCGTCGCTTCGCGTGAAGTCGGACCGGCAACTGAAGTACAACGACAAGCGCGCCAACCCGGACGGCAAACTGCCGGGCGACGTCTGGAACGAGTTCCCGCGGGTCTGCGGAACATACAAAGAGCGCGTCGGCTGGCACCCGTGCCAGATGCCGGTGCGCCTGCTGGAGCGGATCGTCCTGGCGTGCTCGAATCCGGGCGACCTGGTGCTCGACCCCTTTGCGGGGAGCGGGACGACGCTCCTTGCGGCCGCGCGGCACGGTCGGCGCTTCGTCGGCGTGGAACTCTCGCAAGTCTACGCCCGCCGCGCGGCCAGGCGCGTCGCCACCGAGTCGCGCGCCGGGACCGGGGTCCGTGTGAAGGGACACGCATGATCAAAACAGGGCTGAGCGTATCAGGCTAAAAGAGCGCGAGTTGGCTTGGCGTGTGAAGTTTCTCCGCATCCGAGCATATCCGTTCCCGAAAACGCCGACGCACTTCCGGGGCACAGCGAGACAACAACTGCTGCCAATCGGCTTCGTTTTCGACATTGATAAACTGTTTTCTCGGAGCCTCATAGACGAGGGATCTCTTGGCCTGCTTCAGGAGGCGGAAAACATTGGCGAGGGTCCCAAGGCTCCTGCCGTCCCAGAGCATGAAGCCCCTTGCGGCCTTATCTGTCATCTCTTCATCCTTCGCGGCGTAGTAGCCGAAATCCTTTCTTCGATGAGGAGGCACTACGGACCTGACCGGCCAACCGCCAAGGTTGTTGCGGCACGTCCCCTTGACACAGAACACCTGGACGTGCCGGTATGCATTCGCATGGAGATATCGCTGAACTGACTTGTCCGCGCCGTTCGCGTCACCGACGAGCACACTGTGCCCACCATGCATAATCGCGTCCAGTTCCCGGCGCACTTCGGAACCGAGGTTCGTGACGTGTCTGGAACCGCCGATGAAAATCCTCATTAGCGCCTCCTGCGAGTGCGGGTGAGAGCCAGGACATACACGTTTGCCGCACTCCCTTCGCTTCTGAGGGCGTGGGCCACGGCACTCATCGTGGCGCCCGAGCGGTACAAGTCATCGAGAACCAGCACCTCCTTCCCGCCCAGGGCCGTTGTGGCCACTCGGTACGCCCCGTCGAGCAGCCGGCGCCTCTCCTTGCGATCGAATACGTTCTTGAGCTCAGATAACTCCTTGGCCTTAACAAGACATTCGCCGCGGACAGGAATGCCAAGTCTCTGCCCCATCGCTTCTGCCAAGAGGAGGACCGGCTGCTCTCTCCGGTCTGATCGAGAGGCCGGCACAGGGACAATCACCTCCACGCGCGGCTGCCATGATTTGACAAAGCCCGCCGCAACTTCAGCCAACTCCTCGATAACGGACCGGTCACCGCGATACTTCAGGCGGTAAAGCAGCTCGCCAATTTCCGTATGCTCCGTCTTAAACTGAGGGTGACCGTACTCGTCGTCGCCGAGGTACTCGCTCGAAACCGTGTGATAGTCCAGGACGTAGCCTTCCTTCTAATTGCCCCGTATCTGCATTGGGTTGGTGTTTGTCATAACACATCACTACAGGTACCGGTCGAGGCGTTCGTCCTTGAGTTTGGCGACGAGTTCCTTGACTCTCTGGGCCTGGTCACGGGTGGTGATGAGGGTGGCGTCGGGCGTCGCGACGATGATGAGGTTCGAGACGCCGATCGCGGCGATGAGGTGCTCGTTGGTGGTGTAGAGGATGTTGTCGTTGGAGTCGAGGGTGACGCTGGCGCCCTGGGCGAAGTTGCCGCGCTCGTCGGCCGGCAGATGGCCCGAGAGGACCTGCCAGGTGCCGACGTCGTCCCAGGCGAAACGGCCCTCGATGACGCAGACCTGGTCGGCCTTTTCCAGGAGGCCGTAGTCCACGCTGATGCGCGGCAGGCGCGGGAAGACGCGCGCCATCGCGGCCGGCATGCGGTCGGTGTCGAGGTCGGGCGCGAGTTCCTGGAGGCCCTCGTGGAGTTCCGGCAGGTTGCGTTCGATCGCGTCGAGGATCGTATCGGTCCGCCAGAAGAAGATGCCGCTGTTCCAAAAATAGTCGCCGGAATCGAAGTAAGCCTCGGCGACGGCGAGGGCGGGCTTCTCGTGGAAACTCAGGACCTCGTAGACGGGCTGGCCGCTGACCTCCTTGATGATTTGGCCGCGGAGCATGTACCCGTAACCGGTCGCGGGATACGTCGGCCGGATGCCGATCGTGTAAAGCGGGGCCGGGGCGCTCCGGGCGCAGGCGTCGGCGTGCTCGAGGCAGTCGCGGAACGCCTCGGCCGGGTGAATGATGTGGTCCGAGGGAAAACAGAAGATCGTCTGGTCGCCGGCGCGTTTGCGGACGATCTCGGCGGCCAGACCGACACACGGGGCCGAGTCGCGGATGCGAGGCTCGAGGATGAGATTCTCCTCGGGCAGGTCCGCCAGCAGACGGCGGGCGACGTCGTGGTGCTTGCGGTTGATGAAAACGAGGATCCGCTCCTTCGGGATAAAGCCCTGAAGTCGCGCGACCGTTTGAACGATGAGCGGCTCGCTGCCGAGAATGCTGAGGAAGGGTTTGGGGCACTCCTGCCGGCTGACCGGCCAGAACCGCGTCCCCTCGCCCCCCGCCATGATCACCGCGTACATAAGGCTCTCCTGCCTGGCGTCGTCTGTCGCTCCAGACCTTCCACGGATAACGGATATAGGTTGCCGGCCGTTTCCGGTCAACCCTTTTCCCGGCGTCATTGTAACAGAAGGGCGTCGCACTTAGAATAGAGGGGTTTCTGCCGGGAGGAAATGCCGACGGCGTCCGGGGGTTCGCGCGCTTGAAAAGGTCGGTCCCGGCCGGTACACTGCCGGCTGTCTTTGGCGCACTTGACCGCGAAAGGAATCCTTTGGCCCAGGTGTCGGTCGTCATCATCGAGGACGAGTCGACGGTCCGCGACACGCTCGCCGAGCATCTGAAACGGCGCGGGTACCGCGTGGAGGCGGCGGCCACTGCGGCCGAGGGCCTGGCGCATCTGGCGGCGGGGCCGGCGGACCTCGCCATCCTGGACTATCGCTTGCCGGACGACGACGGCCTGGAGGTGCTCGCCAAAATCCGCCGGCAGTGGCCTGAAGTCCCGACGATCTTCATGACGGGGTTCACGAACATCGAGGTCGCCATTCAGGCGATGCAGCGCGGCGCGTTCGACTACATCTCCAAGCCGTTCAGCCCCGAGGAGATGATGGTCGTCGTCGATAAGGCGCTGGAGGCGAAGCGACTGCGCTCGGAAGTCGCGCGCATCCGCTCGACGCAGGTCCGCGAGTTCAGCTTCGATCACATCGTCGCGCGCAGCCCCGAGATGCTCCAGATCATCCACCTTCTGCAGCACCTGGCGGAGTCCGAACCGCGCACGATCCTCCTGCAGGGCGAAAGCGGGACCGGCAAGGACCTGGCGGCCAAGGTGATCCACTTCAACAGTCCCCGGGCCGAAAACCCTTTCATGAACATCACGTGCACCGCCCTGCCCGAGCCGCTGCTGGAGAGCGAACTGTTTGGCCACGAGAAGGGCGCGTTCACCGACGCCCGCCAGCAGAAGCGCGGCCTGTTCGAGATGGCGGACGGCGGAACGATCTACCTGGACGAGATCGGCGACATGCCGCCCCCCCTCCAGGCGAAACTGCTGCGGTTCCTCGAGGAGAAGGCGTTCCGGCGCGTGGGCGGCACGGAAGACCTCCTGGTGGACGTGCGCATCATCGCCGCCACCCACCGCGACTTGCGGGGCCTCGTGGCTCAAGGGCGTTTCCGTGAAGACCTGTTTTACCGCCTGAACATCCTGCCCGTGACGCTGCCCCCCTTGCGGGATCGGCCCGGGGACATTCCCCTCCTGGCCGACTACTTTATCCAGGAGTACAACCGCGAGTTCCACAAACAGATCACGGGCGTCGAGCCCACCGCCATGGCCATTATGCAGACCCACTCGTGGCCGGGCAACGTGAGGGAACTGCGGAACGTCCTGGAACGGGCGATGCTCCTGGCGGGCGGCGGCCGATTGACCCTGGCCGATCTGCCGGCCGAAATCCGCCAGCCCCCCGCCCGCAACGGGACCGGCGAAGGCGAGTCCGTCATCCGCCTCGGACCCGAAGGCATCGACCTCAAGGAGGTCGAACGCCAACTGGTGGAGCAGGCGCTCAAGCGAACGGGCGGCAACCAGACGCGCGCCGCCGCCCTCCTCAACATGACGCGCGACCAACTGCGATACCGCGTGCAGAAATACGGGTTGAAGCCGCAAGGCGATTGAACCGCCCATGGCCCGTCGGCCGTGAGAATCCCACGAGGAGCCTCAACGTGAACCTTTTCGAGACGATCAAGAATCGCGTCCGCCCCGCCAGACGCCGCATCCTGCTCGCCGAAACCAAGGACGAGCGCATCCTCCGCGCCGCCGCACAAATCCGGAAGGAAGGTTTCTGCCGAATCGTCCTCCTGGGCGACCAGGAGCAACTGGCCGAACCCCTGGCCCGCGCGGGAGGCGACCCCGGCCGGTTCGAGTTCCTGCCGCCCGGCGATCCCGCGCGCCTCGACGCCTTCGCCCGCACATTCCACGAACTGCGCAAGCACAAGGGCGTCACGCCCGACGAGGCCCGCCGCATCGTCGCCGACCCCGTCTTCTACGGCGCGATGTGCGTTCGGACCGGCGAGGTGGACGGCATGGTGGCCGGCAGCGCGTCGCCCACGCCCCACGTCGTCCGGGCGGCGCTGTACTGCGTCGGAATGCGCGAGGGCGTCAGGACGGCATCCTCCTGTTTCATCACCGTCTTCCCGCGGACCGAGTTCGGGATGAACGGCGTCCTGATGTTCGCCGACTGCGGCGTCGTGCCGGATCCGACCGCCGACCAACTGGTGGACATCACGCGAATCACCGCCGACTCTTGGCGCCTCTTCACCGGCACGGAGCCGGTCATCGCGCTCCTCTCGTTCAGCACGAAAGGTTCGGCCAAGGCGCCGGGGCCGAAGAAAATGGTTGAAGTCGCCGAACGCCTGCACCAATTGGAACCGGACCTGATGGTGGACGGCGAACTGCAGGCGGACGCGGCCCTGGTGCCGGACGTCGCGCGGCGCAAATGCCCCTCGAGCCCAGTCGGCGGACGCGCCAACGTCATCATCTTCCCCAGCCTCGAGGCAGGCAACATCGGCTACAAACTGGCCGAACGCCTTGGAGGCGGCGAAGCCGTCGGACCCATCCTCCAGGGTCTCGCCA
>JAPLMM010000143.1 GCA_026387035.1 Planctomycetota bacterium | reverse complement strand
GACACGGCGATTTCCTGCCCCCATCCTGCTGCCTGTCCCGACCCCCGAAGCCTGCCCTGAGTCCCGACGCGCTCGCCCCGCCTGCCCTTTGGGGTTGGGGCCGGGATCGAAGGATTCCCCCCCGCCTGCCACGGCGTAGTCCCGGCGCGCCGGGACGAAGCCGGGTTGCCTTTCGCCGTTCAATCCCCAATCCGAAATCCGAAATCCGCAATAGTGCACAAAAACCGGTAAAAACCGCACCAAAAACGTGAAAAAAGTCGAAAAAAGCACTAAATCCGCGCTAGCCCATCTTAACATTCGGGTCCCGTGCAGTGAAAAAACCGCCCGGACGCTAGCGCCAGGGCCGGTGGGTTCCAAAAAATCGCCCAAAAATACCCCCCAAAACTCGCGCCAAAAAGTTATCCACAATCGCCGCCGCGCATAAGTTAAACCTCGGCGCGCTTTTCAATCCGCAATCCGCATTGTCTATCGGTCCTCGCGGGACCAGGCGTAGGGAATCTCGTCGGTGTGGGCGGGCAGGCGGTACTCATCGGGTTCCTTCCGGTTGTAGGGTTCCGTGGGCGTGTTGATGATGATCGCCTCGCCGGAGGAAATGCACTTGAAGCCGTGGTAAACGCCCTTGGGGATTCGCAGGCGCACCGGGTTCCAGACGCCCATGAAGAACTCGTTGACTTCGCCGCGGGTGGGCGAACCTTCGCGGGCGTCGTAGAGGACGACCTTCATCATGCCCTGGACGCAGACGAAGTTGTCGGTCTGCTTCTTGTGGTAGTGCCAGGCCTTGACGACGCCGGGATAGGCGGTCGTCAGATACACCTGGCCGAACTTCTCGAAGTCCGGTTCGTCGGAGCGGAAGATTTCCATGAGGCGTCCGCGCTCGTCGGGAATGGGGTTCAGCGGCGTCACTTTCACACCGTCTATCATGGCCTTCTCCTCGCCGGGGGGACCGTCACCGGACCGATGCGGCCGGGCGGGCCACCACCGTGACGTCCATTCTACCGCTCTCGGGGTCTTTCACATACTGAGTTTCCAGGACGATGCCGGCGTGGTGCCGGCACCGCACGACGGGGGTTCCCCCGGCCGGGTCGGGGACCAGTTCGTAACTGGTGTCGGCGTCGGGGCGCTTGTCCTGGGGGCACTTGAAGAGGGCGGCGACTTTGTCACGGTCGTCGCTCGAAACGAGGGCGCCGTCGCTGGATGTCAAGGTCCATTTGCCGAGCCGGCCCTCGATGGCCGCCTGGCGGAAGGTCGCCATGTCCTCGACGACATCGGTCTTGTCCGCCACCCGCAGGAGCAGGAGGCCGAGCCCCCTCAGATGCGACTTGCAATCCAGTTGGGCATCGGGCTGAAGGGCTTCGACATACTCGCGCCAGCGGTCCTCGAAGGCCTGGTAGTTCGCGCCGAAGGTTTTCTCCCAGGACCGCGTCCCGTCCTCGCCCCGGGTGATGTAGTAGATGAATTGGAGGAAGGCGGCACGGTACTTCTGGTTCCCGCCGAAGGCCAGGAAGTGGACCATGGCCCAGGCCTCGTGGTATTGAAGGGAGGCCGTGGCGCTGCCGGAATGGACGGCCCCGAGCCATTCCTGGTTCGTGAGGACGAGCATGCGGCCAACGGGGACGAGTTGGCCTTTCTCGATGGCCCGGCGAAGGGCTGCGACGCGCCAAGGCACCACCTGTCCGACCTCAAGCCCGCCCCGCAGAAACTCGCCCTGCTCGAAAAAGGTGGCCAGACCCTCGTTCAGCCACATGGGGCATTCGTGGCCGATAAAGTGGGCGACGAACTGATGCGTCCCCTCGTGCCGCAGCGTCGAGAGGACAAGGTCCAGTTCATTGGCGGATCCCCAGCAGGCCAGGACGTCGCGTCCGGACATGAAGATGCCGCGCGATCCCTTGGCGGCATCGCCCATCTCGCGGAGGTACCGCTCCGGGGTGGAAAGGACCAGGACCTCGAACCGCTGAATGGCTTTGGGCTTTTTGATGTTGCCCATGCGGCGATAGAGTTCGGCATAGAGGGCTTCCTGGTGGCTTGCCGCGGTCTGGCCCACGGCGGGCCCGAGATCCGTCCGGACGCGGTAGTGGGGGGTCTCGACGACCAGATCGCCGCCCTGCTTGCTCACGGGCCACCCGGCACCTGCGGCCGAAGCCACACCAGTCGCCAGGAAGACCAGCAGCGCGGCTGCGGTCACCGTCAGGTGGCTCATTTGCCCAACGCGCATCCGAACACCTCGCACGAGGTTCCAGGCGGCCCATCCTACTGAATCGCCAGTCTTGATTCAAGGCATTGGCGAAACCGTGTTTTTCACGAGCCAAGAAGGCCCAATGTTAAACTAGGTAATCTAGAAAAACCGGCGAAAGGGATAGGGTGCATCATGGCCAAAAAATTCCTTTGAGAATCCGCAAGAATCGGCAAGAGAAATCTTTCTAAGTTTTTATTATACAATGGCTTAGGCACTTTCGCCTGGTCTCTGCGCGTGCCTCAAGTCGCCCATTCTGCACGCCGATAGGATGGACGGAGCGCGCATCAGTGCGACGCGCATCCCGAGACGCACCGAAGAGGCAGCACCCGGAACATCGTTGGCTGACCCACGCCTCGAACGAAACCGGGAATCGTAGGCACGAACGGGAGCGCCAGATGAGCCAAGACCGCCGGAAACTGATGAGGCAGAGCATCCCCGAGGAAGCCCCTTACAGTGAGGCGACGCCCCCACCGATGGGCAGTACGCCGGACATGGCGGAGACGCTGCGCCTCCTGGAGAGAATCAGCCGGATGCCTGACATCCGGTTTGAGAAAGTCCAGCAGATGCGCGAACTCATCGCGGAAGGACGGTTTGAAACGCCGGAGCGGATCGAGGGGACCGTGCGGCGCTTGATGGAGGAACTCGGGCTCTAGCCATCGGGGCTGGGCCCTCAATAGGAGGTTCGGATCGCAGGACGTTGGCAGTCGGGCAGGGAGCCGGATCGGCACGGGGCCGGTCCGGCTCCGTATTTTTGGGGGTTCGTCGCGAACCTCCGCCACCTGTATAAACTGGACAATGCCCCGCCGGACGCTAAAATAGGCACCGAAGCGGACTTCGAGAGGAGCCGACCATGTTCACCGGAATGCTGGTCGCCCTAGTGACACCGTTTAAGAACGGTCAGGTGGACTACGGGCGAATCGAACGGCTGGTGGATTGGCACGTCGAGCAAGGCACGGAGGGACTCGTGCCCGTCGGAACGACCGGCGAAAGTCCGACCGTGGACGTTGCTGAGCACCAGAAGATCGTCAAGACGGTGGTCGAGCGGTCGGCGGGGCGGATTCCGGTCGTCGCCGGCACAGGCGGCAACGCGACCGCCGAGGCCATTCACCTTACCCGGTACGCGAAGGACGTCGGGGCCGACGGCTCACTCCAGGTCTGCCCCTACTACAACAAACCGACCCAGGAAGGGCTGTACCGGCACTTTGCGGCCATTGCGGAGGCGGTGGACCTGCCGATGGTCCTTTACAACATTCCGGGGCGCACAGGGGTGTCGCTGGCGCCGGCGACGGTGGCACGGCTGGCGGAGTTGCCGCAGATCGTCGCCGTCAAGGAAGCGACGGGCTCGATGGACCAAGCGAGCGAGATTCTCGCGCAGTGCGACCTCGTGGTGCTCTCGGGCGACGATTCGCTCACGCTGCCGCTCATGGCCGTCGGCGCCCAGGGTGTCATCAGCGTCGTCGGAAACCTCGTGCCGAAGGACATGAAACGCCTGACGGACGCGATGCTGGCCGGCGACGTGGCGGCGGCCCAGGAGGCCCACCGGCGGCTCTTTCCCCTCTGCCGCGTCCTATTCATCGAAACCAACCCGATCCCCGTCAAGACGGCGATGAAGATGGTCGGGCTGCTGGAGTCGGACGAGAAGCGGCTGCCGATGACGGACCTTTCGCCCGAGCATGCCGAGGCGCTGAAGAAAGAGCTGGAGGAATACGGATTGTTGTGAGGGGGACGTGGGAGGATCCCCGGGATTCGCCGAGGCGTTGCCTCGGCTCATCCCGGGGCTTTGAACGGCGTGCAATGAAGGCTGCCGATGGCAAAGCGACCCGGATCGCGAACCACGCTTGAAGGTCGGGGCCGGATCATCTTCGGTCTGTTTATTCTGCTCACTGTCGTGGCGTGCTTGTCGTGGCCCTGGTGGCAGATGGGCAACCTCGCGCGGTCGGGCGAGCCGGAGCGGGCCCGGATGCTGGCCCACGCTTTCCTCCAGAACCTTCACGCCGTCCGTTTCGCGGCGGACGACAAGTTCCGCGCGCAACTCCCCCGGTTCGTGGCAGCCATCGAGGGAAACGCCAGACTGGTCCACCTGGCGCCGGCAGGGCCCGGCCGGCCGAAGGAGGTCCCGGCGGGCCTCGGCAAGTTCGAAACGGAATCCCTCCAGGTCTTCCTCAGGCACCCCGAGGAGAGCCGCTATTGGCGCACGGACGGCAACACGCTTCAGTACGTTCAGGCTTTTCGGGCGACGGCCGATTGCCTCGGGTGCCACAGCACCTATCAGGCGGGCGAGCCGATCGGGGCCGTCGCGATCCGGCTGGACATCGGCGAACGAAACCGCACGCTCCTGGCGAACCGGCTGGTGCTGGCGCTGGCGGCGATGCTCGTCGTCGCCTTCTCGGTCGCCGTCTTCTACGCCCTTTTCCGCTACATGGTCGTGCAGCCGGTGCAACACCTGAAGGACGTGGCCGACCGCGTCAGCGAGGGCGACCTTCAGGTCCGGAGCGAGATCGACACGGGCAACGAACTGGAGGCCCTGTCGGACGCGCTGAACCACATGCTGGACCGCCTGGCGAAGAGTCAGGCGGAACTGCGGGAGGCCAGCGTCGCGCGCGACGCCAAACTCGACGAACTGGCGAAGGCGAACGTCGCACTGTTCGAGATGAACCAGGTCAAGACGAAGTTTCTGGCGACCATGAGCCACGAACTCCGCACTCCGTTAAACTCGATCCTCGGCTTCGCCCAGGTGCTGGGCGAGTCGAAGGCCGTTGCCGACGATCCGAAACTCGGCCGCTACGTCCAGAACATCCTGACGAGCGGGCGGATGCTGCTGGAACTGATCAACGACCTGCTGGACCTGGCGAAGATCGAGGCGGGTCGGATCCAGGTCCGCTGCGAGAAGATTTCGCCTCAGGACATCGTGGAAGCGGCCTCCAACATGGTCCGCCCGCTGCTGGGCGATAAGCCTCTCTCGCTCCGCCACGAGGTGGACCCCGCGACGCCGCTCATGGTGACTGACGGAGCGAAGGTCCAGCAGATTCTACATAACCTCCTGTCGAATGCGATCAAGTTCGCCGAGGAGGGGGAGGTCCGGCTGACGGCGCGGCCGGCCGACGGCGATCGGGTCGCCTTTGCCGTCGCCGACACCGGGCCCGGCATCGCGCGGGAGGAGCAACTGCGGATCTTCGACCGGTTCACGCAACTGGATTCGAGCCACACCCGGCGACATCGCGGCACGGGACTGGGCTTATCAATCGTAAAAGAATTGACGGGGCTCCTGGGCGGCGAGGTGTCCGTCGAGAGTGAGCCTGGCCACGGGGCCATGTTCATCGTCTGTCTGCCGGTGGACAGCAGCCGATTCGACGGGCAGAGACCCGATAAGACGGATGAAGCCGACGCTGACGCCGCCAAAAAGGAACCCGGCGCTTAACGCTTGAAATCCCGGAACAACCGTACGAAAATGGCCACAGGGAGTGAGATGCCATGGCGATCGTGTTCCGATGTCCTTGTGGGCGAAGCATGGTGGCGGAGGCCGACCGTGCCGGCGCCGTGATCGTCTGCCCGAACTGCCGACGGAACCTCCGGGTCCCGAGCGGCAAGGGTCGCGGCGTGGAACTGGCGCCGATCCCGGCCGCCGCCAAGACGCAGAGCACGCGGCCGTGCGAGCGATGCGGCCAGAGCGTGCCGGTGGATGCGCAGATGTGTCCCCATTGCCGCACGGTCCTGACGGCGAAACCGTCGGCGCCGGCCGCCGGGGCGCCTGCCCCCGCCGATCGGCAGGTGGCGCCGCAGGCTCGTCCGAGCCCCCTGGCAGGCGTGCCCCTCGTTTTCGGCGGCTCGCGGGCCACGTGGTGGACGCGCCTTTCCCAGGGCGCCAAGGCTGGCGTTTTCGGCGGGATTGGCGGCTTCGTACTGATCGTGGCCATTGGGATATACTTCGTACACTCCTCCTGGCTCGCCCAGGAAGTGACCGGCGCCCGCGACCGGGCGCAAAAAGCGCTCGCAAGCGGCCGGCAACTCGAGAACGAAGGAAAGTTTCAGGAGGCCTACGACCTTTATTACCCCGCTTGCGACACGGCTGACAACTATCTCAGAACCACCGGCCGGCAAGCCGACCGCGACCTTGTGCAAGCCCTCAGCACCCGCGTGGGCGCGCTGCACTACCTCGTGCCGGAACCCAGGACGCGCGAATCGCTCCGGTGGAAACCGACCAGCCAAGCCGAGTTCGAGCAGGCCACACGCGACCTGATTGCGAACTATCCGGCCTACCGGCAACGGGTTCTGGCCGTGGCGGACTCCGCGCTGGCCGCCATCCAGCGCGCCCGCGCCGAACCGAACCAGACCGTCTTCAACCAGAACGTCAGCCAGACCATGGACGCCTTCGTCCAGTTGACAAACCAGACGACACCCCAGCAGCGGGCCCAGTTCAGTTTCTCCATGCTCATTCAAGCCATGCGCGAAATGACAGGCGCGAACCGCAACTGGCCGACGGCCGGCCCCACCTACCTCGGACAGGCCGAAGGGCGATTCAACGCCTTGAAAAACCTCGTCCAGAAACCGCCGGGAACCCTCGAAGGCGATAAGATCATGTAGGCGCTTTGCCCCCCGGCCGTCCGGGCCGACTTCGACGGCAGGATTAACACTACAACGTAACTTTGCGCGGCGGGTCTCCGCACCCGCCGCGCAAAAGGGTCAGGTGGCGCTGTAGGATTAAGAAGGGGATCAGTCCGCGAGGGGAAACTTCGTCCACGGCGGGCACAGAATCATCTCGATCGGAAACGCCAAGGCCCGGCCGGTGAACATCAGCCAATCCGCCAACGCCGCGCCGGCCGCCAATGGCAGGCAGCGGTCCACGGACGCGTCAGTCGGCGACGGCGTGGCCAAGGGACTCCGGAAATAGATGGGCGCGTGAGATTCCTTCAGACCAAGCAACGTCACGGTCATCGGTTCGAACGGGCGGACGTAAACCGGACCGAGCGGCGCTTCGAGTGATTCGGGGGCGTTCTCGGCCGCGGGCGCCGGGCGGTCGGCTGCTTCTGTCGCCGCGGCTTCGGGCGCCGCGGGGGCTTCATCCTGCGCCCATGCGAACGGAACCAGAAAACCGACGGCCAGAACCGCTGCCAGCCAACCTCTCGACCGTGCGATCATCGTCCCGTCCTCCAAAGCCCTGCGCGACGCCACGCAGCGCCGATCGGCCTAAAACTCCATCTGGCCGGTCGGGATGCTGTAGTTGGGCGATTCCTGGGTAATGGCGATGTCGTGCGGGTGGCCCTCGATGACGCCGGCGTAGGTGATGCGAATGAACTTCGCCTTCGTGCGAAGCATCTGGATCGTCCGGCACCCGCAGTAGCCCATGCCGGCCCGGACGCCGCCGACCAACTGGTACACGAAATCGGCGAGGCGTCCGCAGTAAGGCACGCGGCCTTCGACGCCCTCGGGGACGAGTTTGTCGCGGCCGCCCTTTTCGGCGCCTTGGCCGTAGCGGTCGGCGGAGCCTTGGACCATGGCGCCGAGGGACCCCATGCCGCGGTACGCCTTGAACGTGCGTCCCTTGTAGATGATGAGTTCGCCGGGCGCCTCGTCGAGCCCCGCCAGGAGGCTGCCGAGCATGACGCTGGACGCTCCGGCGGCCAGGGCCTTGGTGATGTCGCCCGAGTGCCGGATGCCGCCGTCCGCGATGACCGGAATCCCGTGGCGTTCAGCCTGGAGGGCACAATTGGCGACGGCGGTGATCTGAGGCACGCCGACGCCGCTCACCACGCGCGTCGTGCAGATGGAGCCGGGCCCGATGCCCACCTTGACGGCATCGACGCCGGCCTTCGCCAGGTCGGCGACGGCCTCGGCCGTCGCGACGTTGCCCGCGATCAACTGGATGGCGTGCTTCTTGCGGAGGGTCTTGACCGTCTCGATGACGTTGGCCGAGTGACCATGGGCCGTGTCCACCACGAGCACGTCCACGTCCTTGGCGACGAGTCCGGCGGCCCGCTCGTAGTCGTGGACGCCGACGGCAGCGCCGACGCGGAGGCGCCCCCGGTCGTCGCGGCAGGCGGACGCGAACTGCTGGAGTTTGTCGATGTCCTTGATGGTAATCAGGCCGACGAGCCGGCCCTCGTCGTCGACGAGGGGCAATTTCTCGACGCGATTCCTGACGAGGATGCGTTCGGCCTCTTCCAGGCTCGTTTCAGGCGGGGCAGTCACGAGGTTCTCCCGGCCGGTCATCACGTCGGCGATGGCGGCCTCGCGATCCTCTAGGAACCTCAGGTCCCGGCGCGTCAGAATGCCCACCAGCCGGCCGTCCTCCGTAATCGGGATGCCGGAGATGTTGTTCTGTTCCATGACCTGCTGGGCGGTGGCGACGCGTTCGTTGGGGCTGAGCGTCACGGGATCGGTGATGATGCCGTTGGCGCTGCGTTTGACCTTTTCGACCTCGCGAACCTGGCGCTCGACGGACATGTTCTTGTGGATGATGCCGATGCCGCCTTCCTGGGCGAGCGCGATGGCGAGCGCCGCCTCCGTGACGGTGTCCATGGCGGCGGAGACGATGGGAATGTTGATGCGGATTTCGCGCGTCAGTTGCGTAGAGGTGTCGACGTCGCGAGGCACGACGTCGCTGAGAGCGGGCACGAGCAGGCAATCGTCGAACGTGATGCCGTCACCGCA